>NZ_JBPGXM010000201.1:0-4548 GCF_056755495.1 Leifsonia sp. KNZ12-8B | reverse complement strand
CGCGCCGCCGCCCGGGGGGCGGCGCCGCCGGGGGGGGGGGGGGCTCCCCCCTCTCCCGCGCCCCCGCCGGGGGGGCGCCCCCGCTCCGTGGTCTTCCGATCGCTGCGTACTACAGCGGACGCACCGACTCGGCCTGCGGGCCCTTGTTGCCCGTTCCGACCTCGAACTGGACCTGCTGGCCCTCCTCGAGCACCTTGTAGCCGTTCATGTCGATCGCGGAGTAGTGGACGAACACGTCCTGTCCCCCACCGTCGACGGTGATGAATCCGTAGCCCTTCTCAGCGTTGAACCACTTCACGGTCCCGTTCGCCATGCATTACTCCCATTGCTGTGTCGCTCGCCCGGTCCAGCGCCGTGCGTTGAATCCCGATCCTAATGCGTGCAATGCCAGTATTCGCCAGTGTTTTCGGGAAGAATTCGCGAATCCGACGGAAGTTAAACACGCGCGAAACAAAAACGGGCGTGCGGCGCCCGGACGGGGATCAGCCGGCGGCGTCGGTGCCGACGACGACGGTGATGTCGGCGCCCGTGTCGGCGAAGTCCTGCGTCTGCTGGACGGCGGCCCCGGGGAGGGACTGGGCGACCCCGAGCGCCGCGGCCTGCTTCGCCGGGTCCGCATAGTAGACGACGGTCTGGGTGACGTCGGTGCGGTCGGCGTTCGCGACCGCGCCGACCTTCCAGCCGGCGGCCGTGAGCGTGTCGCTGACGGTCCCGGCGAGACCCTCGGTGGCGGTGCCGTTCAGCACGTTGACGGTGAGGCTCGGGTCGACGGTCGGCACGATCGTCGGCGTCGGGGTCGGGGTGGGGGTCGGCGTCCCGGCGGTACCGGAGGCGGTGGCCGAGTTGGTGGGACCGCTGAACGAGATGGCGCCGTTGATCAGCGACAGGCCGAAGATGCCGGCGCCGACGAGCACGATGGTCGCGAGCGCCGCCCAGCCGACCGCGATCCAGGCGCGGCCGCGCGGACGCGGAGCGCGGTGGGCGCCGACGCGCTCCAGCCCCTCCGGGATGTCGTCGAACCGGTCCGTGGGGAACTTCTCTGCCATCGTCTGGTTTTCCTTGGTCAGTCGCCGGGCAGGAGGGTCCTGCTGCGGCGGGCGGCCGTCCTCGCCTCGCGGAGGCGGAGCAGCCGCTTGACGAGCATCGGGTCGTGCTTCAGCGCGTCCGGGCGATCGATCAGCGCCCCGAGGAGCTGATAGTACCGGGCCGCCGAGAGTCCGAACTCCTCGCGGATGGCCTGCTCCTTGGCTCCGGCGTGCCGCCACCAGCGGCGCTCGAAGTCGAGGATGGCGGCCTCCCGATCGGACAGACCTGCAGCCTCGGCCACGCGCTCCCGCCTTCCGCTCGCCGTACCGGTGTCGTCTCGCGCCACGCTCGCCGATCATCCTAGGGGCCGCGTCCTGTGTGTTGGCCCTTTGCCGGCGGCACGTCGGAAGCCGGCGGGCGGAACCTGGCGAAACAGGGAACAGGCCGCCGCCCGGCCCCGTTTAGGGTGGTGACTGACCGAAAGGAACACGCATGGACTACAAGGTCTCGAAGACCGACGAGCAGTGGCGCGAGGAGCTCGACGCGGACAAGTACGCCGTGCTGCGCGAGGCCGCGACCGAGCGCCCGTGGACGGGCGAGCTGCTCGACGAGAGCCGTGCCGGCCTCTACACCTGTGCGGCGTGCAGCGCCGAGCTGTTCAAGTCGGGCACCAAGTTCGACAGCGGCTGCGGCTGGCCGAGCTTCTACGAGTCTGTGCGCCCGGAGGCGGTGGAGCTGATCGAGGACACGAGCCTCGGCATGGTCCGCACCGAGGTCCGCTGCGCGAGCTGCGGCTCGCACCTGGGGCACGTCTTCCCCGACGGGTTCGGCACGCCGACCGGTGACCGGTACTGCATGAACTCCATCGCACTCGAGTTCACGCCCGACGCGCAGTGACCCGGGCCGGCGCAGTGACTTCGGCGGGCGGTGAGGCGGCTGCGGCGAGCCTCCCCGAGCGGGTCGCCGCGCGCCGGTCGTACTCGCGCGTGACGCCGGATGCCCCGACGCACGAGGAGCTGCTGCCGCTGGTGGCGGCGGCGGGCCGCGTGGCCGACCACAGCGCGCTGCATCCGTGGCGGATCATCGAGCTGCGCGGTGACGCGCGCGTTCGCCTGGGCGAGGCGTTCGTGAAGGATGCGAAGGTCAGCGGGCACGACGCCGAGAAGCTCGCTGCGAAGCCGCTGCGCTCCTCCCTGCTGCTCGCGATCGTGGCCGTGCGCACGAAGAGCGAGAAGGTGCCGGGCTGGGAGCAGGACGCTGTCGCCTCCGGCGTTGCGCACCTCCTGAGCCTGCTGCTGCACGACGCCGGCTGGGGCGTGATCTGGCGCACGGGCCACCACACCCGATCGAAGGCGGTGCACCGGATGCACGGCCTGGCGAAGAACGAGCGGCTGCTCGGCTGGCTGTACGTGGGCGGCATCCCCGAGGAGAGCCGGGAGGGTCACCGCAAGGCGATCGACCCCTCCCGCTTCCTGAGCGTGCTCGACTGAGCGCGGCCGGGGCTGCGCGTCAGAGCTGGCCCGGCCGGGTGCGGCGGGACCCCCACCGGATGCTGGCGACGCCGACCGCGACGATGGCGAGCAGCGTGCCGCCGATCGTCGAGAACGGGACGCCGACGTCGGAGCTCGGGAGCAGCAGGTCGAGCAGGAGCGCGGCGATGAGCTGGCCGGCCACCGTCGCGAGGCCGAGCAGCAGCACGCCCGTGATGCGTACGAGCAGCGCGTTGGCGGCGATGAAGACGCAGCCGATCGCGCCGCCGATGTAGAGCCACGGCTCGGCCGGAAGCGGTCCCGGCAGCCCGACGAGGGCGACGTGCACGAGCAGCAGGACCACCAGGACGACCGTCCCGACGAGGAAGTTGATGAAGGTCGCGGTGAGGGCGCTCTCGGCCAGCACGCGGACCTGACCGTTGACCGCCTGCTGCCAGCCCATCCCGAGCCCGGCGATCAGCGGGAGCAGCATCATCCACACCGGCACGCTGCCGCCGAGCTGGGCCGAGACCGCCCAGAGCACGGCGATCAGCGCGATGGCGGCGCCGACGATGCGCGAGGGGGTGAGCGGACGCGGTCCGCCGGGGCCCAGGCCGATGCGGTCGAGCACGAGCCCGCTGACGGTCTGCCCGGCGACCACGGCGACGGTGAACAGTGCGACGCCGAGCACCGCGGCGACGAGGCCCTGCGAGAGCACCAGGAACGATCCGGCGGCGCCTCCGCACACGTACCACCAGCGCAGCTCCCGCCCCCGGAGCGCGGCGGCCACCCGGCGCAGGCCGCGGCGACCGGCGGGCGCGATGGCGAGAGCCACGAGCAGGATCACGAGGCCGGAGCCGAAGGAGATGGCGGCGGCCGCGAAGCCGTCGCCGAGACGCTTGCCCAGTTCGCCGTTGATACGGGACTGGAGGGCGACACCGCCGCCGCACAGGACGGCCAAGAGCAGGGCGAGCCAGTGCGGGAAGGGGCGGGCGGTCACTCCTCCCACCCTAAGCCCGCGTGCAGACGCTTACGGCGCGGGCGCCTCGCCGTCGGTCGGCTCCGGCTGCGGGAGCCAGTCGATCGCCTCCTCGGGCGCGACCTCCTTCTCCACGCTCAGGTCGCGGTCGTCGTCGTGCTTCTTGTCGCTCATGCCCTCACCCTACGCCGCAGGCCCGGCGGCGGAAGCGGGCGGCGGGGCGTCGGCGAGGACGGCCAGCGGCGACTCGATCGCATCCGCGACCTCGCGCAGGAACCCCGCGGCGACGCCGCCGTCGGTGACGCGGTGGTCGAAGACCAGCGAGAGCTGCACGATCCTGCGCGGGACGACGGCGCCGTCGAGCACCCAGGGCCGCTCGAGCACCCGGCCCATGCCGAGGATGGCGACCTCGGGGTGGTTGATGATGGCGGCGCTGCCGTCGACGCCGAGGCTGCCGTAGTTGTTGATCGTGAAGGTGGAGCCGGTGAGGTCGGCGGGCGGCAGCTCGCCCGCACGGGCGGCGTCGCCGAGGCGGACGATCTCCGCGTCGAGCTGCCGCACGCTCAACCGGTCGGCGCGCCGGACGACGGGGACCACCAGCCCGCGCGGGGTGTCGACCGCCACCCCGAGGTTGACGCCGTCGAAGGTCTCGAGCCCGGCGCCGTCGGCGGTGACCCGGCCGGCGAGTTCGGGCCGTCGGGTGAGTGCGGCCAGCGCGAACCGCGCCACGAACGAGAGGAGGGACGGCGCGCGTCCGTCGACCACGAGGCGGCGGCGGGCCTCCCAGAGGTCGGTGGCGTCGGCGTCCACCCAGACCGTCGCCTCGGGGATCTCGGAGCGGCTGCGCGTCATCGCCTCGGCCACCGTGCGGCGGAAGCGCGAGAACGGCGTGGTCGCGGCGATGCCCAGGCCGGTGCGGGGATCGGCGGTGGAGGCGGTGGAGGCGCCGGATGCGTCGGCGACCGCGGGGCCCGTGGAGGCGGGAGGCACGCTCGGGGCGAACGCCGCCTCCACGTCGTGCCGGGTGACGACGCCGTCGGGGCGGGTGGGGCGCAGCGAGGACAGGTCGATGCC
>NZ_JBPGXM010000200.1:0-4511 GCF_056755495.1 Leifsonia sp. KNZ12-8B | reverse complement strand
GTCGTCAGCGCGCGGGCGCGGCGCCTCCTCCAGCGGGAAGCGATCGAGCTCCGGACCGCCCTCGGCTCGACGGCCGGGCTCGTGCAGGCCGTCGCCGCCTCCGTCGTCGTGTGCCTGTGCCATGTGGCCACGTTCGCCGTGGCGGTGGCCGCGGTCGGAGCGCAGGTGCCGCCGCTGCGCATGCTCGCCCTCGGGTTCGCGGTGCTGCTCGCCGCCTCCGTCCCGGTCGGCGTCGGCGGCTGGGGACCGCGGGAGGGCTTGGCGGGCTGGGCGTTCGCGGCGGCCGGCCTCGGCGCGTCCACCGGAATCGCGGCCGCCACCCTCTTCGGCGTGCTCGCGCTGCTCTCGGTCGCGCCCGGCGCCGTCCTGCCCGCGGCGCGGTTCGCGGCGCCCGCGGCGCCTGCTGCCGCTGCCGCCGCGCCGACCGCCACCCCGGCCTCCGCCGCCGCACCCACACAGGCACCCGCACCAGCACCGGCACCCGCACCCGCACCCGCACCCGCCGTGAGGAGGCCCCTCCCGTGACCGCGCGGCCCTACGTCACCGTCAGCTGCGCCATCAGCCTCGACGGCTACCTCGACACCGCCCTCCCGCCGCGGCTGGCGCTGTCGAACCCGGAGGACTTCGATCGTGTGGACGAGGTGCGCGCCCACCACGACGTGATCCTGGTCGGCGCCCGCACCGTCCGGCTCGACAACCCGCGGCTGCTGGTGCGCAGCGACGCGCGCCGGCAGCGCCGGGCGGCCTCCGGCCGAGGACTCTCGCCCTGGAAGGCCACGGTCACGGCGACGGGCGACCTCGACCCGGCCGCCGCCTTCTTCACCCAGGGCGACACGACCAAGCTCGTGTACTGCCCGCGCGGCGCCGCCGACCGCCTCCGCACCCGGCTCGACGGGCGCGCCACCGTCGTGCCGCTCGGCGAGGAGGTGCGGATGGCCGACCTCCTCACCGACCTCGGCGAGCGCGGTCTGCAGCGCCTGCTGGTGGAGGGCGGCGGCCGCACGCTGACGCAGTTCCTGTGCGACGACCTCGTCGATGAGCTGCAGGTCGCGGTCGCGCCGCTGTTCGTCGGCGACCGGCGAGCGCCGCGCTTCGTGGGCGAGGGTGCGTTCCCCTGGAGCGGCGAGCGCCGCGCCGTGCTGGCCGAGACGAGGGCGATCGGGGACGTCGTGCTGCTGAGGTACGCGCTGTCCGACCGGTTCGAGCCGGGCGGGATGCCGGGAGCCGGGTCGTGAGCACCGGGCCGCGCCTCCATCCCGTCCGCACGGCGGTCGCGACCGTGCTCGCCGTCGCGGTCCTCGCCACGGTCGCCCTCGCGCCCGGCCTCATCGGCTCCGGCTCGGCGCTCGCCCTGCTGCGCATCCCGTTGGAGGCCGTGCTCGCGCTGGTCGTGCTGACCCTCCTGCCGCCGGGATGGTGGCGGCGCGTGGGCGCGGCGCTCGCGGCTCTCCTGCTGGTCGCGACCGCGGTGAGCGCCGCCCTCGACCGCGTCTTCACCCTGACGGTCGGACGCCCCTTCGACGTCGTGACCGGCTGGCCCGAGCTGGTCGACGGCTACGGCGTCGTGCAGGACTCGACGGGACCGGCGGGAGCGCTCGCGCTGCTGATCCTCGTGGGCGTGGTCGCCGTCGGAGCGCTGGTCGCCGTGACGGCCTCCCTCCTCCACCTCGGCCGGCGCCTGCGCCCGCACCGCCGTGCCGCCCTGATCGGCGCCTCCGCCGTGACGGCCGGCTGGCTCGTGCTCGCGCTCGTCGGCGTGCAGCTGGTGCCCGGCGAGCCCGTCGCCGCGGCGGACTCCGTGACGACCGCCGCCGCCAGGACGCGCCAGGTGGAGACGGCGGCGCACGACGCCGCGGCACTGAACCGGGCCGTGGCCGACGACCCGTTCGCGCGGGTGCCCGCCGACGACCTCCTGACCGGTCTGCGTGGCAAGGACGTCGTCGTCGCGTTCGTCGAGAGCTACGGCCGCGTCGCCGTGCAGGGGTCGACCTTCTCCGACGGCGTCGACGCCGTGCTGCGGAAGGGCGAGGCCGACCTCGCGGCGCACGGGTACGCCGAGCGCAGCGCCTTCCTCACCTCCCCCACGTTCGGCGGGGTGAGCTGGCTGGCCCACTCCACCCTCCAGTCCGGGCTGTGGGTCGACTCGCCGCGCGCCTACGACCAGGTCACCGCGAGCGACCGGCTCACCCTCAGCGCCGCCTTCCGCAAGGCCGGCTGGCGGACGGTCAGCGACGTCCCCTCCGACACGCGGCACTGGCCGGTGGGGTCGTCGTTCTACCACTACGACGAGCAGCTGAACGGGAAGAACGTCGGCTATCGCGGACCGCGGTTCAGCTACGCCCGGGTGCCCGACCAGTACACGCTGGCGTACTTCCGGCAGCACGAGCTCGCGAAGCCGCACCGGCCCGTGATGGCCGAGATCGACCTCGTCTCGTCGCACACCCCGTGGACCCCGCTGCCGAGCCTCGTGCCGTGGGACGCCATCGGCGACGGCTCCCGCTACGCCGGCCAGTACGCCGAGGGCCTCTCGCCGCAGGTCGTCTGGCAGGACCCGGAGCACGTGCGACAGCTCTACGGCGAGTCGATCCAGTACTCGCTCGGGTCGCTCTTCTCGTTCCTGACCACCTTCGACGACCCGAACCTCGTGCTGGTCGTGCTGGGCGACCACCAGCCGGCGACCATCGTGAGCGGCGAGGGCGCCGGCCACGACGTCCCGGTCAGCATCATCGCGAAGGACCCCGCGGTGCTCGACCGGGTCTCCTCGTGGGGATGGGAGAGCGGGATGCTGCCCTCCCCCTCCGCGCCGGTGTGGCGGATGGACGCGTTCCGCGACCGGTTCCTCACCGCGTTCGGCGCGGGAGCGGGCGGGTCGGGAGGTTCGGCGTCACGATGAACCGACAGCGTCCCTCCTTCGTGTTCTCCCTGTGGCCCCCTCCCGTCGGGGCCCCGATCGGAAGCGGGTGACCCCATGACCGAACAACGCCAGGGCATGCTCTGGACCCTGCGCATCCTGAGCGCGCTCCTCCTCGCCGCGACCGGCGGCATCCACCTGTACCTGCTCTTCGTGGGGGTGGGCGGGCTGCTGGGCGTGCTGTTCGTGCTGAACGGCATCGCCGGCATCGTGCTCGCCGTGGGCATGCTCGTGACGCGCGGCACGCTGCTGCGGATCACGACCGTGCTCGGCCTCCTCTTCCTGCTCGCGACCCTGGGCTCCCTGCTGCTGGCGCTGACCGTCGGCCTCTTCGGCATCCGCGAGGTGTGGAGCTTCACCCTCGTGCCCGAGACCGTGATCGTCGAGTCGATCGGCATCGTCGTGCTGGCGATCACGACCGCGGCGGTGCTGCGGCGGCGACGGGAGGTGGCGGTGGCGTGAGGCGGTATCGGCCGCACCCCACCCTCCCCTAGGGTGCTGCCATGACCGCGCGCATCGCCAACGTCTCGTTCCACGCCGAAGACCCGACCGCGCTGGCCCGCTTCTGGGCGGCCGTCATGGGCTACCCGGTGGGCAGCTCGTGGGACGCGGAGGACGTCGAGGAGCTGAAGGCCGCCGGCCTGACCGACGAGGACCTCGCCGACCGCGCCGAGGCCTGGGACGGCGACCCGGCGCACCAGCGCTTCTTCTTCTCCCGCTACCGCCACGGCAAGCGGGGCCGCAACCGCATGCACCTCGACATCACCCCCTTCGCCGACCGCCGCGCCACCCGCGAGGAGCTGGAGACCGAACGCGACCGCCTCATCGCCCTGGGCGCCACCGAGGAGAAGACGCTCCTCGGCATGTGGGGCCCCTACGAGGAGTTCGTGATCATGATGCGCGACCCGGAGGGGAACGAGTTCTGTCTGCAGTAGCCCCGCCCGGCTAGCATCGTCGGAGGTCGCGAAGGGGGAATCGCCGATGTTCGCAGTAGCCGATCCGTTCAGCGGGCTCGCACTCACCGTGGTGATCACGGGTGTGATCCTGTATGCGCTCTATTGGGTGGTCCGCCGTGGCGTCGCCGCGGGCATCCGGGACGCGCGGGGCGACGGCGACACGCCGGGCGATGCGGTGTCGCCATCCGGCGACGGCGCGTGAGCGGTCCCGGCGGTCTTCGGTCCCGGTAGCGTCGGTCCGTGGGATTCGTCTGGCTGCCGTTCGCCGCGCTGGCCCTGTTCGCAGCGGGGGTCATCGCCCGCATCGAGGTCCTCCGGCGCCGAGCGATACGGATTCCCCACGACAGCATCGTGACGGCCAAACGGCACGTCCCGGCGGGAAGGGCGTGGATGCCGATGGCGGGCCGCGGCGGTGTCACGAACCACTTCATCGACGTCCCGGAGTCGTACGTGCTCGTCATGGGCGACGGCCACGAGGAGCGGGAGTTCGTCGTCGGCCGCGACAGTTACGAGCGCCACGAGGTGGGCGACCGCTTCGACGGCGACGCCGGCTAGCCCCAGAGCCCCAGACCTGTCTCTTATACACATCTAAAAAAAAAGGGGGGGGGGGGGGGGGGGGGGGGGGGGGGGGGGGGGGGGGGGGG
>NZ_JBPGXM010000199.1:0-4596 GCF_056755495.1 Leifsonia sp. KNZ12-8B | reverse complement strand
CCCCCCGGCCCCCCGCCGCCGGGGGGGGCGGGGGGGGGCCCGCCCGCCGCCCCCCCCCCCCCCCCCCCCCCCCCCCCCCCCCCCCCCCGCCACCCGCGCCGGCCCCCCCCCCCCCCACGGCCGCACCACGACGGCCGCGGACGACCGGACCGCCGCCGACGGCAGCACCGCCGCGGACGGCCGGACCGGCACGGCGGCCGACGACGCGACGCCGGGACGGCACGAAGCGCCCCGCTTCGACGACGGCCGCGGCGACGCCACGCGCTAGCAGCCTCCCGCCGCTACGATGACCTCCGTCGGCACGGGCCGACGGAGGGGAGGCCTCGTGCGCATCGTCACGATCCGCCACGGCTCGGCCGCCGCCGACGTCGCCGACCGTCTGTCGCCGGGTGATCGCGAGCGGCTCGCGACGCTGGCGGGCGATCCCGAGGCGGCCGCCGCATTCCTGGCCGGGCGGGAGGCTCTGCTCACCGCGGCCGAGCGCTTCGGCGTCGCCGCTGTCACGATCGACGCGACCTGCCCCGACTGCGGGCGGGCGCACGGGCGGCCGCGCGTGCCGCAGCAGCCCGGCCTCCACCTGGCACTCGGTCATGCCGCGGGCTGGGCGTTCGCCGCGGCCGCCGACGCGCCCATCGGGATCGACGCCGAGGCGCTGTCGACGGACCCGGCGCGGCTGCGGGAGGCAACGTCGCTCCTGGCGCGCCCCACGAGCCGTCCGCGGGCCGCTCTCCGGGCCTGGACCGCCACCGAGGCGGTGCTGAAGGCGGACGGCCGCGGCCTCCGCGTCGACCCGGCCGCGGTGCGGCTCGGGCGCCGGACCGCCGAGCTCGACGGCGCCCTCTACCGGCTGTCATCGCGCCGCCGTCACGGCTGCCGGGTCACCGTGGCCCGCCTCCTCACCTCCCGCGTGCGGACGGGGGAGGCTCAGGCGCTCAGCGAGGGGAGCCGGCGCTCGCGGAGCCAGGCGTCGAAGAAGTCCGTCAGCCCCTCACCCGCGTAGCGTGCGGCCAGCCGCTCGAAGTCGGCGCTCTCGACGACGCCGAACCGGTGGTCGGCGGTCCATTGGCGCAGCATCCCGAAGAACCGGTCGTCGCCGAGCCGGAGCCGCAGCGCGTGCAGCAGGCAGGCGCCGCGCTTGTAGACCCGGTCGTCGAACATGTCGTCCGGCCCGGGGTCGCCGAGGAGCAGGTCGTGCGGTGGCAGGCGGAGCCGCGCGTGATGCGTGCGCGCCAGCGTGTTGGCGGACGGGCCGCCGGAGAACTCCGACCACAGCCACTCGGCGTAGCAGGCGAAGCCCTCGTTGAGCCAGATGTCGCGCCAGGTGCGCAGGCCGACGCTGTTCCCGAACCACTGGTGGGCCAGCTCGTGCGCGATCAGCCGCTCCGAGCCGCCGCGGCCGTCGGCGTGGTTGGCGCCGAACGTCGCCATCGCCTGCGCCTCCAGCGGGATCTCGAGCGGGTCGGCGGTGACGACGACCGTGTACGAGGGGAACGGGTACGGCCCGAACAGCTCGCCGAACCGCTCCAGCATCCGCCCGACCGGCGCGAAGTCGGCCAGCACCCGGCGCGCCAGGGGAGCGGGGTAGGCGATCAGCCAGTCGACCCCGGCGGCCCGCCGCGGCTCGACGACGTACCGCCCGATCTGCACCGCGGCCAGATAGGTCGCCGTCGGCTCCTGGCGTTCGAAGACCCAGCTGCCACGGCCGCCGCTCACGCTGTGGTCGAGCAGCTCGCCCGTCGCCCGGACGGTGTACGCCTCCTCGGTGGTGACGCGGATGCGGTACGACGCCTTGTCGCCCGGATGGTCGTTGCACGGGAACCAGCTGGGCGCGCCCGACGGCTGCGCGGCGACGATCACCCCATCGGTGAGCTCCTCCCACCCGAGCGTGCCCCAGCGGGTGCGCCGCGGCTGCGGCGAGCCGTCGTACGTCACCTCGACCGTGAACTCCTCGCCGGGGGCGAGCGGGGCGGAGGGGCGGATGCGGACGTGCGTCGCGTTCTGGGTGAACCGTGCGCGCTTGTCACCGGCCAGCCGCACGCGCTTGACCCGCAGGTGCACGAGGTCGAGGACGATCGCGCCGAGCCGGTTCACGGCCCGGCCGCGGATGACGGCGGTCGCGTCGAGCCGGTTGGTCGCCACGCGGTAGCCCAGGTCGAGGTCGTAGGACAGCACCGCGTAGTCCGGAGACCCGGAGCGCGGGAGGTAGGCGTTGCCCGGGGTGCCGGCGGCGGCATCCCCCGAGAAACCCGGCCCGACGGGACCGTGCGGCGCGGTGTCGGCGTGCACGGTGCCGGCGTCGGCGGCGTCGCGGCTCATCGCCCGGCCCGCTGCCGGTACTCGCGGATGACGACCTCCCGCCACGGCCCGATCGGATTGCCGCTCCACCGGCTGCGGTCGGGGACGGTCTCGCCGCGCATCACCAGCGACGCCGGCCCGACGGTGGCGTCGGAGCCGATCGCGGCGGCCGGGAGGATGACGCTGTGCGGGCCGAGCGTGCCCCCGCGCTCGATCGTGACGTGGTCCATGCTCATGATTCGATCATGGAACAGGTGCGTCTGCACCACGCAGCCGCGATTGACGGTCGCGGCGTCGCCCAGTTCCACCAGATCGGCCTCCGGGAGCCAGTAGCTGTCGATCCACGCGCCGCGGCCGATGCGGGCACCGAGGCTGCGCAGCCACCAGGCGAGCGCCGGCGTCCCGGCGGCGGCGGAGGCGAACCAGGGTGCGGCGACCATCTCCGTGAACGTGTCGGATACCTCGCTGCGCCACACGAACGATGACCACAGCGGATGCTCGCCCGCCCGCAGCCTCCCGATCAGCGCCCACTTGGCGGCGGTGCTCACGGCCGCCGCGACGGCTCCCGCGGCGAGCAGCACCGGGCCGCTGAGCACCACGGCCCAGACCAGCCCCCAGCTCTCCAGCCACGCGAGCACCAGGAGGGCGGCGAGGCCGATCGCGCAGGTGACGAACACGGGGAGGATGCGCATCAGCTCCCACGCCGTCCTGGCCGCGCGGAGGCGGGCGGGAGGGTCGTACGTGCGGCTGAGGTCGGCGTCCTGCGCGTGACGCCGCAGCCGCACGGGAGGGGACCCCAGCCACGACGAGCCCGCCTTCGCCTTGCGCGGCGCGAACGACAGCACCGCCACGAGCCCGTCGCGCGGCACCCGATTGCCCGCACCGGCCATCCCGGAGTTGCCGAGGAAGGCGCGCGCGCCGATGTCGACGGCCGCGACGCGCACGTACCCGCCGCCGAGCTCGTACGGCGCGACCAGCGTGTCGTCGGCGAGGAACGCGCCGTCGCGGATGCGGGTCATGGCCGGCAGCAGGAGGACGGTCGACGCCTCGACGTCACGCCCCACTCTGGCGCCGAGCAGCCGCAGCCACACCGGGGTGAAGAGGCTCGAGTACAGCGGGAACAGGATGGTCCGCGCCAGATCGAGCAGCCGCTCGGTCGACCACACCTGCCAGCCGATGCGGCTGCGGACCGGATGCACGCCCTCCGTCACCCCGAGCCCCAGCAGCCGCACCAGCACGAGGACGAGACCGGCGAGCACGAGGCCGGCGACGAGCGTGCCGGGCACCAGGCCGAGCGCGGCTCGGCCGGCGAGCTCCCCGAGCGTCGACGAGCCGCGCGCGATCGCCGCGACGACCGCGCCTCCCGCCGCCAGGGCGATCACCGGCACGAGGGAGACGACCAGCGACGCCGCCGCGTAGGCGGGCACCCAGCGCGTGCGGCGGGCCGGACGCTCCGCCGGCCACCATTCGTGCGCGCGGCCGACCCGCACGGCGGGCGATCCCGCCCAGTTCTGGCCGGCCGGCACCCGGCCGAATACGGCGGAGCCGGGCGCGACCGTCGCGTTGCGGCCGATCTTCGCTCCCGGCATCAGCGAGCTGCGCGCGCCGACCGAGCTGCCGGCGCCGATGCGCACCTCGCCGATGCGGACCACGTCGCCGTCGATCCAGTACCCGGCGAGGTCGACCTCGGGCTCGATGGAGGCGCCGGCGCCGATCCGCAGCATCCCGGTCACCGGCGGGAGGGTGTGCAGGTCGACCCCCGGGCCGATCGTCGCCCCGAGCGCCCGCGCGTAGTAGCTGATCCACGGCGCGCCGGCGAGACTGGCGGCGCCGATCTGGTGCGCGACCTGCTCGGCGAGCCAGAGCCGCAGGTGCACGCCGCCGCCGCGCGGGTGGTCGCCCGGTTCCACGCCCGCGAGGAGGAGGCGCGCCGCGACGACGGAGATCGCCATCCGCCCCCACGGCGTGACGAAGACGAGGAGGCCGACGAGCAGCCAGCCGAGGTGCACCTCTGGCAGCACGTCGAACCCGCCGAACGGCCGCAGGATCGCGGAGGCCGTCAGCAGCACGAGCAGCCAGCGGATCCCGCTGAGGACGAACAGCGGCACCCCGAGCAGCGTCTGCAGCACCTGCATGCGCAGCGGCGGGGGGGGGCCCCCCCGGGGGGGGGGCCCCCCCCCCCCCCCGCGCGCGGCCCGCCCCCCCCCCCCCCCCCCCCGCGGCCGGCGGGGGGGGCCGCGTCGACCATGCTCGCCGCCTCGTCGGCCGTGCGCGCGATCGGCTTCTCGCTGAGCACGTGCA
>NZ_JBPGXM010000198.1:0-4606 GCF_056755495.1 Leifsonia sp. KNZ12-8B | reverse complement strand
TTTTACACGCCCACCCCGCCATACGCCCTCAGCCTCGGGCTCGTGGGCTCGGAGATGTGTATACGAGACAGACCCCACCCCGACCACGACGATCGCCACCCCCGCCACGATCGACGGCAGCGGCAGCGCCGCCACCAGGACCACGCAGCCGACCGCGCCCGCGATGCTCAGCGCCCGCGGGTACCGCCGGTGCTCGCGGGACTGCGTCCACGCCGAGAGGTTCGCCACGAGGTAGTACAGCAGCACGCCGAACGACGAGAAGCCGATCGCGCCGCGCAGGTCCGTGACGAGGACGAGCACGCAGACGATCGCGCCGAGGGCGAGCTCGGCGCGGTGCGGCACCCGGTAGCGCGGGTGGACGGCGGCGAACCAGTGCGGCAGGTCGCTGTGCCGGGCCATGGCGAGACTCGTGCGCCCGATGCCGGCGATCATCGCCAGCAGCGCGCCGAGCGCGGCGGCGGCCGCGCCCACCTGGACCACGAAACCGGGTCCGGGGACGCCCGAGGCGGCCGCGACCTCCGCCAGCGGCGCGCGCGACGCGGCGAGCCCCGCCGGACCGATGGCGTGCAGGGCGGCGACGGCCACGAGCGCATAGAGGACGAGCACGATGCCGAGGGCGATGATGATCGCGCGCGGGATGGTGCGGGCCGGCCGCACCACCTCCTCCCCCATCGTCGCCACCCGCGCGTACCCCGCGAACGCGAAGAACAGGAACGCGGAGGCCTGCAGCACGCCGGGCAGTGTCACGGGCGGCCCGGCGAGCGCCGCGGACGGCGTCGTGTTCGCGAGGCCGATGACGATGACCACGGTGAGCGCGATCAGCGAGACGACGACGAGGATGCGCGTGAGCAGCGCCGTCCGCGTGATGCCGAGCGTGTTGACGACCGTGAGGGCGAGCACCGCCGCCACGGCGACGGGCTTCACCCAGGAGTCCGGCACCAGGTACGTGGCGAAGGTGAGCGCCATCGCGGCCGAGCTCGCGGTCTTGCCGACGACGAAGGACCAGCCGGCGAAGAAGCCCCACCACTCCCCCAGCCGCTCCCTCCCGTAGATGTACGAGCCGCCGGAGGTCGGATACTGCGCGGCGAGCTGCGCCGAGGAGGTGGCGTTGCAGAACGCGATGAAGCCCGCGACCGCGAGCCCCACCAAGAGCCCGACGCCCGCGGCGGCCGCGGCCGGGGCGAAGGCGCTGAAGACGCCGGCGCCGATCATCGAGCCGAGCCCGATCGTCACCGCGTCGCCGAGGGTCAGCCGTCTGGCCAGTGTCGCGTCCACGGCCGCACCCTACCGCGCGCGGGTTACGCGCCAGGGCACTGCCGGGGCGGCCCGGGGCGCGGCCGGGCGGTGGCGGGGCCACGGCGGCCTGGCACGGAGTACGGTGGCGGTCGGAAGGGAGCGAGGGTGGGATACCTGATGTACGACGGCACGACCCGCATCGATTTCGAGGACCGCGTCCTGGCGCACGTCGAGGTCGCCATCATCAGCAAGCTGCGTCGCAGGGAGTCGTTCACCGTCAGCTGGCGCGAGTCGCCGGACAACGGCGACGGCCGCAGCACGGTGTGGATGGACGTCAGCATCCCGCTGCGGTTCCGCTTCGACGGCTCGCGGCCGCCGAAGCTCGACCGGGAGTGGGTCGAGCGGCTCTCGTCGTCCGCCTCCAGCTCGTCGGGCCTGATCGTCACCGACGAGGACGGCCAGCCCGCGATCGGCCACACGCACGAGCCGAAGCTGCTCTGAGGGCTTCAGCAGATAGCGCGCCGTTCTCCCGGCGGGCGCGCATCGGCCGCCCGCTAACGTCGGTCACGACGGTCCGCACCGGGCGGTCGTGACGACGAAGGCGGAGGCGCGGATGCGACGGACGACGGAGGCCGCCCCGACGGGATTCCGGCGCCTCCCGCAGCCGCGGCACTGGCTGCTACTCGGCGCTCTCGGAACGCTGGCGGTGCTCGCGCTCGGCTTCGCCGTGAAGCTCCTGCCCGGCGTCCTCGGATCGGAGCTCGCGCTCGACGAGGAGCTCACCGATCACCAGCACACGCTGCTCAACGTCGCGGGCCTCGCCCTGTCGACCGCGTTCTCCCCGGCCGGCGCGGCGATCATCCTCGCCGTCTCGTGCGCGTGGCTGCTCGTCGTGCGCCGCGCACCGGTCGACGCCCTGGCCTTCGGCGGGATAACGGCGGCCGGCTGGCTCTCGCCCGAGCTCGTCAAGGTGATCGTCGCGGAGCCGCGGCCGGAGGCGGCTCTGCTCGACCACCCGCTGCTCGCCGAGGCGGGGCACGACAGCTTTCCGAGCGGTCACACGGCCTTCGTCGCGGCGTACGCCATCGCCTGCTACCTGCTCGCCCGCGGCGGGCGATGGCAGCGGGCAGCGGCGGTGGCCGGCGCGGCGGCGGTCGTGGTGATGGGCGCCTCTCGGTTGTACGTCAGCGCGCACTACCTGACCGACGTCGTCGGCTCGGTGCTCGTCGCGGCGACGGCGGCCGTCGTGTTCTGCGGGCTGTGGAACGCGTTCGGCGGGAGGCTGCTGCCGCGCCTCGCCCCAGGTCGGCCGGCCGGGGCGGGGCCGCGCACGCGGCCCCGGCAACGCTCGCTCTAGCGGTCGTCCGCCCCGCCGCCCGAGACCGTGTCCTTGCCGTCGTCCGGGTCCTCGGACTTCGTGCCGGTGCCGTCGGGCAGGTCGTCCGGGTCGGGGCGCTTGCTGTCGTCGCGGTCGCTCATGGGCATCCTCTTCCGTCGGTGGTCGTTCCGCGGCCCGATCGGCCGCCGCGCGACACTACGCCAGGAGCACCGAGGCGTCCACCTCCCGCACGCTCCGCAGCCCGGCGAGGCCGAGGGTGATGTCCAGCTCGGCCAGGAGGTTGCGCAGCAGCTCCCGCACACCGGCCTCCCCGGCGACCGCGAGGGCGTACGCGTACGGGCGCCCGACCGCGACGGCGGTGGCGCCCAGCGCGAGCGCGATGAGCACGTCCGCCCCTCCGCGGACGCCGCTGTCGAACAGCACAGGAACCCGGCCGGCGACCGTGTCGACCACGGCGGGCAGGGCGTCAAGCGCGGCGATCTCGGCGTCGATCTGGCGGCCGCCGTGGTTCGAGACCTGCACGCCGTCCATCCCGGCGTCCATCGCGCGGCGGGCGTCGTCCGGATGCAGCACGCCCTTCAGCACGATCGGGAGGCTCGTGCGCTCGCGCAGGAACGCCAGGTCGTCCTAGCCGAGCGCCGGGTCGGCGAACACGTCGAGGAACGTCTCGATCGCGGCCAGCGGCTCTCCCGACCGGAGATTCGCCCGCAGTGCGCCGGGGTGGTGCCGGAGGATGCTCGCGAACGCGGCCACCGCGGCGGGCGTCGGCGTCGTGCGGGCGCGGCGGGCGCCTGCGGTCCGCGCGCCTGCGACCCGTTCGGCCACGAGTCGCCGGAACACCGGATCGCTCGTGTACTGGGCGATGCCGAGCCCGCGGCTGAACGGCAGCGAACCGAGACTCAGGTCGCGTGGCCGCCAGCCCAGCAGGTGCGTGTCGAGCGTGACGACGATGGCCTCGCAGCCCGACGCCTCCGCCCGTTCGACGAGGCTCGCGACCAGGTCGCGCGACGAGCTCCAGTACAGCTGGAACCAGCGGGAGGCGCCTGGCGCGACGCCGTCCATCGCGGCGGCCACCGACTCCATCGGCTCCGACGCCTGGTTCGACAGCACGGCGGGGATGCCGAGGGCCGCCGCGGCGCGGGCCGCCGCGCTGTCGCCGCCGCGGCGGGCGAGCTCCAGCACGCCGATCGGCGCGAGCACCAGCGGCGTCGGCCGGCGCAGCCCGAACAGGTCGACGGAGAGGTCCCTGCTGCCGACATCCCGCAGCACCCGGGGCACGATGCGGCGGCGCCGGAACGCCTCCGCATTGGCGTCGGCCGTGCGCTCGAGCCCGGCCGAGCCGGCGATGTAGGCGAACGCCGTGCGGCTCATCCGCTGCCGTGCGGCCCGCTCCAGCGCGACCGCGCCCACCGGGATGCGCGGACGCCGGCCGGCCACCCCCGCCCGGTAGATCTCCGACTGGGCATCGCGACCGGGGCTCGACGTCATGCCGCCATTGTGCACCTCCCCCGGCCGAGCAGTTTCGGAGAAGCCACCGCGATCCGGCTGCGCCAAACTGGTGCCACATCGCACGCGAGCCCCGCGCGCGACCGGACGACAGGAGACGGCGATGACCCCGACCACCGAGCAGCCCGCCGAGCGCGAGACCTTCACCGAGGAGGAGCGCGCGGCCATGAAGGAGCGGTCGAAGGAGCTGAAGACCGCCACGCGCCGCCGCAGCGCCAAGAAGGACACGCGCGAGGAGGGCGAGCGCGACGTCCGCGAGAAGATCGAGGCGCTCGAAGGCGCCGAGCGTGCGGCGGCCGAGCGCATCCACGCCATCGTCGCCGAGCACGCGCCGCAGCTGGAGCCCCGCACCTGGTACGGGATGCCCGCCTACGCCCTCGACGGCAAGGTGGTGATGTTCTTCCAGCCCGCCTCGAAGTTCAAGGCGCGCTACTCCACGCTCGGCTTCAACGACGCCGCGCAGCTCGACGACGGGGCGATGTGGCCCACCGCCTATGCGATCACCGAGCTGACCCCGGCGGGCGA
>NZ_JBPGXM010000197.1:0-4707 GCF_056755495.1 Leifsonia sp. KNZ12-8B | reverse complement strand
AGATGTGTATAAGAGACAGCCCCTTCTCGTGGAGCCGATGCCTACTTGACGAGCGCGGGCAGCGTCTTGCGGCTGGTCAGCACCTGGTCGATGAGACCGTACTCGAGGGCCTCGTCAGCGGACAGGATCTTGTCGCGGTCGATGTCCTTGTTGACCTGCTCGACCGAGCGGTTGGAGTGCTTCGCGAGCGTCTCCTCCAGCCAGCTGCGCATGCGCATGATCTCGTTCGCCTGGATCTCGATGTCGGACGCCTGGCCCTGACCGGCCTGGCCAACGGCCGGCTGGTGGATGAGGATGCGGGCGTTCGGCAGCGCGAGCCGCTTGCCGGGGGTGCCGGCGGCGGTGAGCACGGCGGCGGCCGAGGCGGCCTGGCCGAGCACGACCGTCTGGATCTGCGGGCGGATGTACTGCATCGTGTCGTAGATCGCCGTCATCGCGGTGAACGAGCCACCGGGCGAGTTGATGTACATGACGATGTCGCGGTCGGGGTCCTGGCTCTCGAGCACGAGCAGCTGGGCCATGATGTCGTCCGCCGAGGCGTCGTCGACCTGCACGCCGAGGAAGATGATGCGGTCCTCGAACAGCTTCGCGTACGGGTCCTGGCGCTTGTAGCCGTAGGCCGTGCGCTCCTCGAAGCTGGGCAGGATGTAGCGGGAGCCGGGCGCCTGGAGGCCGCCAGCGGCCTGACCGCCGAGCATGGGGATGTTCATTGTGGTTGTCCTTGTCCTTCCGGCGGTGGGCTCTACTTGTCCTGCTCGGTTCCGCCGCCGCCGGCCACGTCGAGCGCCGACTCGCGGATGTGGTCCACGAAGCCGTACTCGAGCGCCTCCTGCGCGGTGAACCAGCGGTCGCGGTCGCCGTCGGCGTTGATCTGCTCGACGGACTTGCCGGTCGCGTTCGCGGTGATCTCGGCGAGCCGCTTCTTCATGTCGAGGATGAGCTGGGCCTGCGTCTGGATGTCGCTCGCGGTTCCGCCGAAGCCGCCGTGCGGCTGGTGCAGCAGGACGCGCGCGTTCGGGGTGATGTAGCGCTTGCCCTTGGTGCCGGCGGTGAGCAGCAGCTGGCCCATCGAGGCCGCCATGCCGATGCCGACCGTGACGATGTCGTTCGGCACGAACTGCATGGTGTCGTAGATCGCCATGCCGGCCGTGATCGAGCCGCCGGGCGAGTTGATGTAGAGGTAGATGTCGCGCTTCGGGTCCTCGGCGGCCAGGAGCAGCAGCTTCGCGGCGATCTCGTTGGCGTTCTCGTCACGCACCTCGGATCCGAGCCAGATGATGCGGTCTCTCAGAAGTCTGTCGAAAACACTGGGCTGGGGGGCAGCCATGTCGGCCATGTTCGCTCCGTTTCCTTGTCGCTTGGAATCGAATCTATCGGAGCACCGGCGCCGTTTCGCCGCTGTTCGCCCTCGGCAGAGAGCGCGCCATCACGCGTCCTCGAGCTCGGCCGCGTAGGCGATCACCGAGCGCTGATACCGGGGCAGATGCCGGGCCAGCGCGGTGAGCACCTCGCGCAGCGCCTCCGCGTGGAGGCCCTGGTCGAACAGGGCGAGCGCAGCGAAGGCGTGCGCCGCGTCGGCCAGCTCGTGGTCGGGATTCTCGGCCAGCAGGTCGCGCAGCAGCTCCAGCGTCTCGTCCTGCCGGCCGAGGTTGCGGATCGTACTGGCGAGCTGGATCACCGCCTGCGACCGGTAGGGCTCGCCAAGGCCTTCTGCCAGCGCCTGCCGGTAGAGCGGCTCGGCCTCCTCCTCACGGCCGGCGGAGTCGTGCTCCCCCGCCTCCTCGAACAGTGCGATCGGGTCGTGCGCCATCGTGGTCCCCTCTCATCGGTGCCTGGTCCGCATACGCAGAAGGGCCGGACACCTCATGGTGCCCGGCCCTCCCGTCATGGACGTCTTACTCCTCGTCCGCCTTCTTCTTGCGGGAGGTCGACTTCTTCTTCGGCTTCTCCTCGGCGGCGGCCTCCTCGGCGGGGGCCTCGGCCTCGGCGGCCTCGGTCGCGGCGGCAGCAGCCTCCTCGTCACCGGCCTCGTCCTCACCGGGGACCGCGACGAACTCGCTGAGGTCGACGGTCTTGCCGTCGGTGTCGACGACCTTCACCTTGCCGAGGATGATCGCGAGCGCCTTATTGCGGGCGACCTCGCCGACCATCGACGGGATCTGGCCGTTCTCGCTGAGGATCTTCACGAACTCGTTCGGGTCCATGCCGTACTGCGCGGCACCCTGCACGAGGTACTGCGTGAGCTCGTCCTGGCTGACCTTCACGTCCTCCTGCTGCGCGACCTCGTCGAGGAGGATCTGCGTGCGGAAGGTCTTCTCGCTCGACTCCTTGACCTCGGCGCGGTGCACGTCGTCCTCGAGGCGGTTCTCCTGCTCGAGGTGACGGTGCACCTCATCCTCGACGAGCTGCTCCGGGACGGGGATCTCGACCAGCTCGAGCAGCTTGTCGACCAGCTGGTCGCGCGCCGCGGTGCCCTGGCCGAACGACTTGGCCCGCTCCACCTGGGTGCGGAGGCTGTCGCGCAGCTCGGCGATGGTGTCGAACTCGGACGAGATCTGCGCGAACTCGTCGTCGGCCTCCGGGAGCTCGCGCTCCTTCACGGCGTTCAGGGTGACGGTGATCTGCGCGTTCTCACCCTCGTGGTCACCGCCCATGAGCGGGGCCTCGAAGGTGGTGGTCTCGCCGGCGGTCAGCGTGTCGAGCGCCTCGTCGATGCCCTCGATGAGCTCGCCGGAGCCGATCTCGTAGGAGATGTTCGCGGCGGTGTCGACCTCCTCGCCGCCGATGGTGGCGACCAGGTCGATCTGCGCGAAGTCGCCGGTCTTGGCCGGGCGGTCGACGGTCACGAGCGTGCCGAAGCGGCTGCGCAGGCGGTCGAGCTCCTCCTCCACGTCGCCGTCGGCCACCTCGGCCGCGTCGACGGTGAGGGTGATGTCGTCGAACGACGGGAGGGTGACCTCCGGGCGCACGTCGACCTCGATGGTCAGCTGCAGGTCGCCCGAGAAGTCCTTCTCGTCCGGCCACTCGGTGATGTCGGCCTCGGGGCGGCCGAGGGGACGCACGTCGTTCTCCTCGATGGCACGGCGGTAGAACCCGTCGAGACCCTCGTTGACCGCGTGCTCCAGGACGGCGGCCTTGCCGACCCGCTGGTCGATGATGGGCGGCGGCACCTTGCCCTTGCGGAAACCGGGGATGGTCACCTGCTCGGCGATGTGCTCGTACGCGTGGGCGATGGACGGCTTCAGCTCCTCCGGCGTCACCGCGATGGTGAGCTTGGCGCGGGTGGGGCTGAGCTTCTCGACCGTGGTCTTCACGATGTCTGGGTTCTCCTGGGTCTGCGGACGATGGTCTTCTCGCAAGGAACGAGGTCCTCGTCGGGGCGACAGGATTCGAACCTGCGACCTCCCGCTCCCAAAGCGGGCGCTCTAGCCAAGCTGAGCTACGCCCCGGCTTCGACGGTGCGAAAGACCACGGAAGAGTCTACTGCACCCGGCCGACCCCCGCCGTGTACTACGATGGTCGTCGGTCGTCCGCCAGGACGCGCCTCGGGGATGTAGCTCAATGGTAGAGCCTCAGTCTTCCAAACTGATTACGCGGGTTCGATTCCCGTCATCCCCTCTTCACGGTCGTTCAGCCCTTGACCGGCACTCGCTCGCGTCGCTCTCTGGTTGCCTGGTTCCATGCGCAGCGCGACCGCCTGCTCGTCGAAGGCGGGTCCCTGTCCTCTGTTCTGACGCTGCTGGTGGTCGCGCCGAACCCTACTCGTTCCCCACCTTCTTATCCGCCGCATCCCGCGCCCCGTCGATCTTGTCCTCGTACTTGCCGCCGGTGACCTTGTTCGCGGCGCCGGCGACGCCGTCGAGGAGCTTGTCGCTGATGTCCTCGGCCTGTTCGGAGTTCAGGGCGTTCTTGACCTTGTCGTCGTTCAGGAACTCCTGCGCCTTCTTGGTGATGTCGTCGAAACCGGCCATGTCTCCTCCTCGGGTGCCGTTGATGGGTTCGCCGCCATCCAACACCGGGGCGCATCCGAGAGCTAGAGCTGCAGGTAGGCCAGCACCGCCAGCACCCGGCGGTGGTCGTCGCCGGAGTCCTCGAGACCGAGCTTCAGGAAGATGGAGGTCACGTTCTTCTCCACCGCGCCGACGCCGATGAACAGCCGGGAGGCGATGGCGGCGTTCGTGCGGCCCTCCGCCATCAGGGTCAGCACCTCCCGCTCGCGCGGTGTCAGCGCGGCCAAAGGGTCGGTGCGGCGAGTGAGCAGTTCGCGGACGACCTGCGGGTCGAGCACCGTACCGCCGGCGGCGACGCGGGTGATGGCGTCCCGGAGTTCGTCGAGCGAGGCGATGCGGTCCTTGAGGAGGTAGCCGGTGCCGCCACGACCGCCCGCGAGAAGCTCCTGCGCGTAGGTGCCTTCCACGTACTGACTGAGCAGGAGCACACCTAGGCGCGGGTGTTCGGCACGCAACCGCAGCGCGGCGCGCACGCCCTCGTCGCGGAAGGTGGGCGGCATGCGGACGTCGAGGACGGCGACATCGGGGTCGAGGTCGGGCAGCGCCTCCAGCAGGGAGTCCGCATCCCCGAAGGCGCCGACGGTGTCGAAGCCGGCCTCGTCGAAGAGCCGGATGAGACCCTCGCGGAGCAGGACCGAGTCGTCGGCGACCACGAGGCGCAGGGGGCGGGAGTCCGTCACCCCTCCAGCCTAGGGGC
>NZ_JBPGXM010000196.1:0-4838 GCF_056755495.1 Leifsonia sp. KNZ12-8B | reverse complement strand
AGATGTGTATAAGAGACAGTCCCGCCGCTCAGGACGGAGTCGATGAGGATGCCGCCCAGGATGGCGCCCATCGCACCGCTTCCGCCGCCGCGACCGGAGGTGCCGCCGCCGAACATGCCGCCGAGGCCGCCCATGTCGGGCTGGAACCCGCCGACGTCGCGCTGGGCGAGGTCGGTCGCCTCCTCGGCCAGCTGGGCGGCACGCTGGGCCTGGCCGAGCGCGGTCACCGGGTCGGAGGCCGCGGTCTGCTCGGCCTGCACGACCAGGCGCCCGGCCTCGGCGAGCCGGGTGCGTGCCTCTGCTCCCACCGCTCCACGACGGGCCGTGATGAAGTCCTCGCACGCGGAGACGCGCGCGTGCGCCGTGAGCAGGGCCTGCTGCAGCGACGACTGCGCCCGCTGGGTCTGCAACCGGGCGTCGCGCACGCCCTGGAGCGCGCCGTCGATCGCGCGGTTGGCCGTGTCGAGGCGCTGCGCCAGTTCCAGCGGGTTGACCGGGGGAGCGGCGAGCTTCGCCTTCACGTCGCTCAGCGTCTGCTCGGTGCTCGCGACGACGCCGGCGATGGCGCCGCCCGGGTCTCCGGCCGCGGCGAGGGCGCGGGCCTCGGCGAGGTCGCTCTCGAGCTCGGGCACGACGGCGTCGATCGCCTGCTGGGTCTTCGCCAGGTCGGCGCCGACCCGGTCGACCGCGTCGAGGAGCAGCGCCGCCTGATCGACGGCCTCCTCCGCCGCGCGCACGCCGACCGCCGCCGCGCTGGTGTCGCCCGCTGCCGCCTTCTGCTGCGCCGCGGTGAGGGTGGAGACCGCGAAGTCCAGTCGCTGGCCGGCCTGCTCGATGTTGTCGTGCACCGTGCTGAGGGAGGCCGCCGTGTACCGCCGGCCGAGGTCGGTGAACGTCGTCTCGGTCTGCTGCATGCGGGCCCGCGTCTTCTGCTCGGCCGCGGTAACGTCGGCGCTCGCCTCCGGGATGCGCTTCTCGAGCGCCCGCAGCTCGTCGAAGGCGTCGGCCTGGTCGTCGAGCGCCTCGTTGGCGGTGGTGCACAGCTGCACGATGCGGATGTTCCATTCGCGCCGCTGCTCGTCGGTGTCCGGTTCGGCGTCGTCGAGCTGCTGCTTGATCCGGAAGGCGTCGCGCAGCTGCGCCTTCGCCTGGTCGAGCGCCGCCTGGAAGGGGACGACCGCCTCAGCGCCGTACTGCGCGGTCGCGAAGCCGAGCTCCTCCTCGCTGGTGCGGATCGCGTCGTCCGTCTGCACCAGCGCCGAGCCGGCCCTGCGCTCCAGCTCCTTCAGCGGCATGGTCTGCAGCTCGCTCTGCGGCTGGGCCGGCGCACCGGGTGCACCGGCACCGGGCGCACCGGCGCCGACCCGCTTGCGCGACCGGGTCCGGACCACGAGGAAGATCACCACGCCGACGACGAGCACACCGATGAGGAAGAACCAGAAGAAGCCGCTGCCGCCGCCTCCGCCGCCTCCCGCCGCGTCTGCCAGCCCGTCCACCGCCGCCAGCGCCGCGCCAGACCAGTCGTCGTCGTGCAGCTTCGGCTCGATGTCGTCCTGCTCGATCCTGGTGAGCTGGTCGGTGGAGACCGGACCGCTGTCGTCGCCGGAGAGGTAGTACGTGCGGCCCTGCGTCGCCACCGCGAGCACGTAGTCGGAGGGGCCGAGTCCGTTGCGGCTCGCCGTCTCGTTCGCCCAGTCCTGCGCGTCGGCGGGGTTGGTGAAGTCGTCGACGTAGACCACCCACAGGTCGAGCTTGTGCTGCTGGTAGAGACCGTCGACGGCCTTCTCGATCTCGGCGGTCTCGCCGCCGTCGAGCACGCCGGCCTGGTCCACCACCCTGCTCGTGCCGAGCTGGACGGGGTCCTGCGCCGCGGCGGGGCCTGCTGCCGCCACCGCCGGGGCCACCGCCAGGCCGATCGCCAGGAGCACCCCGGTCAGCACACGTCGCAAGCGCATCCCCCCACTCTCCCGGGCGTTCCTGAGTTGCTGCCGAGTCTATGCGGGGGCCTGTCGGCTGTCACTGTTTCGACCTGTTACGCGGCGGGATGCGGCCGGCGGCGGCTCCCGGCAGGATCGGACGGGTCAGCGACCGGCGAGAGGAGGAGCCCGTGGCAGCATCCGGCGCCCGCTCGCTCGCCGTGGTCGAGGCCACCCGCTTCCGCGGCCACGACCCCGCCTATCACGCCTACGTGCAGCTGCTGGTCGGTGCCGTCATCGCCGAGGCGGAGGCCCAGGGCCTGCGCGTCAGCCGGCTCGCCGCCGACGAGGGCCGCGCCCGGCTGCTCGCACGCACCGACGCCGCCGACGCGGTCGTCATCGTGGGCGGGGAGGACATCGCACCGCGCTTCTACGGTGGAAGCGCCGGCTACGCGCACGAGAGCCGTCACCTCGAGGCCGCCGACGACGCGCAGATCGCCCTCGTGCACCGCTCGATCGAGCGCGGCGTGCCGCTGCTCGGGATCTGCCGCGGCCTCCAGATCGTCAACGTCGCCCTCGGCGGCACGCTGCTGCAGGACCTGGGCGACGACAGCGGCCACGTCAACCGCGGCGTGCCGATCCCCGATGTCCTGACGACCCACCCGGTGCTCCTGGAGGCCGGGAGCCGGGTGGAGGCTCTGCTCGGCGGACCCGTCGTCGACGTCCGCAGCGCGCACCACCAGGCGGTCGACGTGCTGGGGGAAGGCCTGGTCGTCACCGGCCGCGCGCCAGACGGTCATGTGGAGGCCGTCGAGCACCGCGACGCGCCCGTGCTCGCCGTGCAGTGGCATCCGGAGGACCGGCATGCGCCCGCCGGCCAGCTGGCCGCGCTGCTCGGCGCCCTGCGGGAGGCCCCCGCCGCGGCGCGCGGAACGATCCGCGAGCCGGCCGCCGCCGTCGCCGCCTGAGACGTCCGCACAAGCCGCCCGCGCGCCCCGCGCGCGCCGCGCACGCTCACGCCTCCGGCCACGCCTCCTCGCCCACCAGGGGCACGAACGCGACCGCGCCGAGATTCGTCTCGCGCAGCTCCCCGTCCGCCCGCAGCTGGAACGCCGCGAGGTGCTGCGCCCCGCCCGGCCGCCCCACGGGCATGACGATCCGGCCGCCGGGCGCGAGCTGCTCCACCCACGCCCGCGGCAACGACGGCCCGGTGGCCGCCGCGAGGATCGCGTCGTACGGCGCGCCCTCCGCCCAGCCCAGCGTGCCGTCGCCGGTGACCACGTTCACCCGGTACCCGAGCGCGTCGAGCGTGGCCGCGGCGGCGACGGCGAGGCCGGCGTGCCGTTCGATGCTCACCACCCGGTGCGCGAGCTCCGCTGCGACCGCCGCCGCGTAGCCGGAGCCGGTTCCGACGTCGAGCACGCTGTCCTCGGGCCCGATGCGCGCGGCCTCCAGCATCAGCGCCACGATGTACGGCTGCGAGATCGTCTGGCCCTCGCCGATCGGTATCGGATGGTCCTCGTACGCGTACCGCACCGAGGGCTCCGGCACGAACTCGTGGCGCGGGACGCGTCGCATCGCGTCGAGCACCCGTTGGTCCTCGATCCCGCGGGGGACGAGCTGCTGCTCGACCATCCGCCAGCGCTCGGTCTCATAGTCGCCGTCCGTGGCGCCATTGAACCACCGCCGGGCGTCCCGGTGCGACGGTGCGGCGACCGGCCGTGCCTCAGATCGACCGCGCGTGCTCCACGAGCCGGTCGAACGCCGCGTCGAGGTCGGGGTCGGTCCGCTGCCGGGAGGCGTCGGCCAGGTACCACTCGACGATCTCGCCTGCGCCGCGCGCGAACGGCACGCTGGCCTGGAACTCGGGCACCAGCGCCTTCACCTTGCTGTTGTCGAAGTGCATCGAGTGCGCCTTGTCGCCGATGAGGCCGGGGCCGAGCTCGGGGACGACCCGTGCGATGGTCTCGCTGGACACGTGCACGAGCTCGGCCTCCACGCCGAGCGCCTCGGCGAGGTCGCAGTAGATGCGGTCCCAGGTGGGGGCCTCGTCGCCGGTGATGTGGAAGGAGTCGCCCACCGCCTCCGGCCGGCCGAGCAGACCGACGAAGGCGACCGCGAAGTCGCCGGCGTGCGTGATCGTCCACCGGCTGGTGCCGTCGCCGTGCACGACGACCGGAGCGCCGCGGCGCATCCGCTCGAGGTCGGTCCAGTGCCCCATGGTCGGGATCATCGTGCGGTCGTAGGTGTGCGACGGCCGCACGATCGTGACCGGGAAGCCGCGGTCGCGGTACGCCTCCACCAGAAGGTCCTCGCACGCGATCTTGTCGCGCGAGTACTGCCAGAACGGGTTGCGCAGCGGGG
This sequence comes from Leifsonia sp. KNZ12-8B, assembly GCF_056755495.1. Taxonomy (NCBI): domain Bacteria; kingdom Bacillati; phylum Actinomycetota; class Actinomycetes; order Micrococcales; family Microbacteriaceae; genus Leifsonia; species Leifsonia sp. KNZ12-8B. Next base: position 558 of record NZ_JBPGXM010000196.1, on the reverse strand, counting down.
TCGACTCCGTGACCGGCACGCGCGCCGGCGGCTTCTGATAGGCCGACGCGGAGCTGATGAAGACGTACTGGCCGACCCGCCCCTCGAACAGGTCGAAGTCCGTGCGGATGTGCTCGGGTGTGAACGCGAGGAACTCGGCAGCGACGTCGAAGCTCCGCTCGCCCAGCACGTCGTGCACGCTCCGCGGGTCGCGGATGTCGGCGTGGAGCACCTCGACGCCGTCCGGCAGCGGCCGGGTGGTGCTGTTCCCGCGGTTGACGACGGTGACCTCGTGCCCCGCCTCCACCGCCCGCGCCACGCATGCCGAGCTGATCACTCCGGTGCCGCCGACGAAGAGGGTGCGCGTCGCTGCCATGGATCTCCCTACGGTCGAGGGCGCCCGTGCTGCACCGGCGCCACGGGGACTCAGACTAGCCCGAGGCACCGGTCACCGGAAGGCGGTGCAGGCGTACACTCCACGGCGACCGCGTCCCCCGCGCGCGTCCCCCCGCGGCCCCCTCACCCAGTGGGGGCCGTCGGGCACCGGCCGCTGGCTGCGCGGGATGCACATATCGGCGG
>NZ_JBPGXM010000195.1:0-4933 GCF_056755495.1 Leifsonia sp. KNZ12-8B | reverse complement strand
CCCCTACCGTGACCGTCACCATCGCGCCCATCCCGCCCAACGACGTGGCGCAACACGCCGCCTCGCCCGCTCCAGACACGGCGTGTCGCCCCCCCCGGCCCGCCGACGCGGCGCAACACGCCGCCTCGCCCGCTCCCGACCCGGCGTGTCGTGACACATCGATGGCGGCGGGCCGCGCGCGGCTGCGCCTCCCCACTCCCGACACGGCGTGTCGTGACACATCGATGGCCGCAGGCCGCGCGCGGCTGCGCCTCCCCGCTCCCGCCCTCTGGCACCCCAACACAGTCGGCCCCCAGGCGCTGTACCGCGTCACCGTCTCCCTGACCGACGCCGACGGCACCGTGCTCGACAGCACCTCCCGCGTCACCGGCTTCCGCACGGCCGAGCTGGCCCGCAACGAGGGCGCACCGGACGGCGCGCGCGGCTACACCGCCGTGGTCAACGGCGACCCGGTCGCGCTGGTCGGCTGGAACTGGACGCCCGCCGACACCCTGTTCGGCTCCATCCGTCCCGACACGGTCGAGCACCTGCTGGGCCTCGCCGCGGCCTCGGGCGCTCGGCTCGTGCGTGTCTGGGGCGGCGGGCTGATCGAGTCCGAGCACTTCTACGAGACCTGCGACCGCCTCGGGCTGCTGGTGTGGCAGGAGTTCTCGCAGTCCAGCTCCGGCATGCAGAGCACGCCCAGCACCGACCCGGCGTTCGTCGCGCTGATGCGGGAGGAGGCGGAGGGGATCGTGCCCACGCGGGCGCACCATCCCTCCCTCCTCGTGTGGGGCGGCGGCAACGAGCTGGACGAGGGAGGCGTGCCGCTCGACGATGAGCGCTCCCCGGTGCTCGCTGCGCTGCACGGCGCGGTGGACGAGCTCGACCCGGGCCGCTCGTGGCTGCCGACCTCGCCGACGGGGCCGGAGTTCCACAACCGGCTCGACCGCATCCACGCGGATCCGGACGGTCAGCACGATGTGCACGGCCCGTGGGAGCACCAGGGCCTCGTCGGTCACTACACGCTCTCCAATGCCGGGACCAACCTCGCGCACACCGAGTTCGGCGTCGAGGGGATGACGAACCTCCGCTCGCTCGACGCCCTCATCCCCGAGGCCGACCGCTGGCCCGCCGACCGCACCAACCCGGTGTACCGGCACCTGGGCGAGTGGTGGAACAACGCGACGCAGGTGGTCGAGCTGTTCGGCGGCCGGCCGCGCGACCTGGAGACGCTCAACCGGGCCAGCCAGCTGCTGCAGGCGACCGGATTGCAGTATGCCGTGGAGGCCGACCGCCGGCGCTGGCCGCGCAACGCGATGGTGCTGCCGTGGCAGCTGAACGAGAGCTTCCCGAACGCGTGGTGCACCGCCGCCGTGGACTACCGCGGCGAGCCGAAGCCCGCCTTCCACGCGGTGGCGCGAGCGTTCGCGCGGCGCCGGGCGACCCTCCGCGTGCCCCGGGCCGTGTGGGCGGGCGAGCGGGAGGCGCGGGTGGAGGCGTGGCTCTGGGCCGAGGACCCGGTGCCGGACGGCTCCCACCTCACCGTGCGGGCGCGCGGGCTGGACGGGGAGGTGGTGGCGGAGGCCGGAGCGATCGCCGACGCCGTCGAGTGGCCGGTCCCGGTCGCCGAGCTCGTCGTGCCGGTCGCGGACCTGCCCGAGGTGTTCCTGTGGGAGGCGGAATGGCGCGACCCCGACGGGGCCCTGATCGATGTCGAGCGGATGGTCGCGACGACGACCTCCGACTTCGCCGCCCTGCTCGACGTGCCCCCGACGACGCTGGAGGTGGAGGCCGTGCCCGGCGGACTGCGCATCCGCAACACCGGGGTCACCGCGGCGCTCACGGTGCGGGTGGTCGACGCGCGCCCGGTGGACGCGCCCGGCTGGCTGGTCGCAGCGGGCGACTCCCGCCCGCTGCTGCCGGGGGAGGAGCGCGCCCTCGCGGTGGAGTGGTCGCACGCCGAGCCGGGCCCGGTCCGCGTGGAGCCATGGAACGCCGCCCCGCTCGTGATCGAGGGGCGTCGTCATGCCGGAATCCTGGCGGAATAACGGCAGAATGACGCCCCTCGGCGGAGTGGTGAGGTGGCAGGGTGCGGGCAGGGTGCGGGCAGCGTAAGGGCACGGGTGCGGGCGCGGTGCGCGCGGCACGAACCCCGCGGTTCTGCGAACGCACCGCGCGGGTTCACGGCGCGTTCAGAATGCGGTGGTGCAATGAAGACGTGAAGACGCGAATCGCGGAGTATCCGCGGCCCGACCACTTCCTCCTGCACATCAGCGACACGCACCTGCTCGCCGGTGGCGAGCAGCTCTACGGGTCCGTCGACAGCGAAGCCCACCTCCGTGCCCTCCTGGCCGAGGTGGAGGCGTCCGGCGGCCGGCCAGAGGCGATCGTGTTCACCGGCGACCTCGCCGACCGCGGCCAGCCGGGCGCGTACGAGCGCCTCCGTGCCATGGTCGAGCCGGCGGCCGAGCGGATGGGCGCCCGCGTGATCTGGGTCATGGGCAACCACGACGAGCGCAACGCCTTCCGGCACGGCCTGCTCGACCAGGCGCCCCAGCTGCTGCCCGACGGGGAGGCGCGCCCGATCGACGAGGTGCACTGGATCGGCGGGCTGCGTGTCATCGTGCTCGACTCCACCGTCCCCGGGCACCACCACGGCGACATCAGCGAGTCGCAGCTCGACTGGCTCGCGGCCGAGCTGTCGTTCGACGCGCCCGAGGGCAGCATCCTCGCCATGCACCACCCGCCGGTGCCGAGCGTGCTCGACCTGGCGGTGTCGGTCGAGCTGCGCGATCAGGCGCGGCTGGCGGAGGTGCTCGAGGGCAGCGACGTGCGCGGCATCATCGCCGGACACCTCCACTACTCGTCGACGGCCACCTTCGCGGGCATCCCCGTGTCGGTCGCGTCGGCCAGCTGCTACACGCAGGACCTCAACGTCCCGGTCGGAGGGACGCGCGGCCGCGACGGCGCCCGCGCCTTCAACCTCGTGCACGTGTACCCGACGACGGTGCTGCACTCGGTGGTGCCGCTGGGGGCCTTCCCGACGCTCGACTACATCGACGCGGACGAGTCGGCGCGGAGGCTCGCGGCCGGCGGCATCCGCATCCCCGACTCCTCCCGCATCGCGCCGCCGACCGAGCCGATCAGCGTTCTGGCCTGACGGGAGGCGGCGCGGCACCGTCGCGCGTGTGGCCTCCCCGGGCCTGAGATTTGGCGCAAATCTCCCGCGTGCGAGCGCACGTCTCGCGCTCAGGCGGGCCGCTCCCACGGCGCCGCGAACGGGAAGTACCGTTCCAGGAAATCGGTCACCGCGAGCGTCCGCTCCTCCGCCGAGATCTCGGGCTTGGAGCCGTCGTTGAGGCAGAACATGTCCTGGTCGCGCTCCTTCAGGAGTCGCTTCATCGAGCCCGGCGCCTGCTTCAGCGTCGTCTCGATGTAGAGCACCCTCGCCTGCGTCTGGGTCACCGCCCGACCGGTCATCAGCGCGTAGTAGTGGTAGAGCGAGTTGGTGACCGAGATGTCGGTCGCCGAGCGGAACGGGCTCGTCGCGGTACGCCGGAAGTCCTCCGCGAACTCCCGCTCCATCTCGCGCAGCACGTCGATCCGTAGGGGTGCCGCACAGTGCTCGAGGTGGCGGGTGGTGACGGCGCCGAACCGCTCCCACAGCAGGCGGCGGTTGACGCGGGCCGCGTTCTCGAAGCCGCTGCGCCGGGGGTCCGACTCGCCCAGCCCGATGCGGGTTCCGGCTTCCACGAACTTCGTCACCCCTCCCGGCGAGAAGAACACGTCCGGCGAGATCGGCCTGCCGATGAACATGTCGTCGTTCGAGTACAGGAAGTGGTTCGACAGCCCCGGGATGTGGTGCAGCTGGCTCTCGACGGCGTGCGAGTTGTGCGTCGGGAGGCCGCTCCGGTCGCTGAAGAAGTCCTCGCTCCGCATGATGTGGATGCGCGGATGCTCGGGGTCGAGCCACGGCGGCACCGGCGAGTCGGTCGCGATGTAGATGTTGCGGATCCAGGGCGCGAACATGTGCACGCTCCGCAGCGCGTACTTCAGCTCGTCGATCTGCCGGAAGCGGGCCTCGCTGTCGTCTCCTTCGCCGACGACGAAGCCGGCCTGGCGCGCTGCGCGCTGGCGCTGGTACTCGGCGCTCGACCCGTCCACCCACGAGAACACGATGTCGATGTCGAAGGCGACGTCGCTCGCGAGCGGGTCGAACATGTGCTGGAGGGTGCGCCAGCGCCGTCCGTACAGCTCGACCTCCGCCTCGACCGCCTCGCTGCGGGGCAGGGTGGTGCGCATGAGCGCGTTGGGCCGCGGCGCGCGGATCTCGTCGTCGCCGAGCCGCCAGAACTCCAGCTGGAAGGCGGTGTCGGAGCCGTACCGCAGCCTCCCGATCGGCTCCAGGCGCGGCCGGTACAGGCGCAGGACGTCGGACTTGCGGCGCGACAGCCTCCCGTCGGCGATGAGCATGGCGTCGCCCCGCGCACCGCCGTCGAGCTCGATGTCGCGGGCGTAGAAGGGCTCGTCGGCGAAGGCGGCCGCGAGCACGGCGGCGACCTCTTTGCGCCGCCGTCGGTCGAGGGCGATGATCAGCCGGCCGTCGTCGTCGCGGACGAGCAGGAACTCGATCCCGGCCGCTTCCAGCGCGTCGTGCACGGCGAGCAGATCCTCGATCATCGACTCCCGCGGCGTGAAGGGGCCGGAGACCAGCGTGAAGAGCCCCTTGCGCAGGACGACGTCGTCGCGTGCGAACCGGGACGCGGCCGACCCGGAGTCGCGCGTGACGACGACGGGTTCGGGCTGGGGGGAGAGGGATGCGGGTGGATGCTCAGCCATACGGAGTCCACTCTAGGCGCGCGACGTCCACGGTCGAGCCCGGGCCCTTCGGCCGCGGCATCGAGTTGGGGGGGGGGGGGCCCCCCCCCCCCCCCCCCCCCCCCCCGCCCCC
>NZ_JBPGXM010000194.1:0-4939 GCF_056755495.1 Leifsonia sp. KNZ12-8B | reverse complement strand
GACCAGCCGACCCGGCGCGTAGCCGTGGCGGCGGCGCCGCCCCACAACCCGAGCAGCGCGGGCGCGGCCCCGGCCGGGGGCGTGGTGGCGCCGGGGGGGATGGCGCGGATGGCGGGCAGCTGCGCCGCCCCGCGCCGCCTCGGGGGGGCCGACGACGCCACCCTCGACCGTTGGGCCGCCGAGGCGGCTGCCACCGCCGCCCGACGCGGCGTCGTCGGCATCGTCGATCTCGAATACGGCTGGAACCTCGACACCTGGGTCCGGCGCATCTCCGCCGGCGCGGACCGGCTGCGCGTCGAGTTCGGCGTGTACGGAGACGACCTCGAGCGCGCCGTCGGGCTGGGACTGCGGACCGGGCGGATCGTGGAGGGGGCGGGTGGCCTCCTGGCCGTCGGGCCGTACAAGGTCATCTCGGACGGCTCTCTGAACACCCGCACAGCGCTGTGCCGGCACGCCTATCCCGACGGCGGCCACGGCGTCGCGAACCTCTCGCCCGAGGAGCTGGTCGCGCACATGGGGTTCGCCTCGCGGCACGGCCTGACCCCGGCCGTGCACGCGATCGGCGACGAGGCGAACCGGCTCGCGCTCGACGCCTTCGAGGAGCTCGGCATCGGCGGGCGGATCGAGCACGCGCAGCTGATCGCCGGGGAGGATGTGCCGCGCTTCGGCCGGCTCGGCGTGACCGCGAGCGTGCAACCCGAGCACGCCATGGACGACCGGGATGTCGCCGACCGCCTGTGGGCGGGCCGCACCTCCGACGCGTTCCCGCTCGCGAGCCTCCTGCGTTCCGGCGCCCGTCTGGCGTTCGGCTCGGACGCTCCGGTGGCGCCGCTCGACCCGTGGGCCGCCATCGCGACGGCGGTCGGCCGCACCCGTGGCGGCCGCGAGCCGTGGCATCCCGAGCAGGTGATCCCGGTGGAGGCGGCCCTCGCCGCCTCCACGCGCAGCACCGTCGCGCCGGGGGAGCCCGCCGACCTGGCCGTGCTCGACCGCGATCCGCAGACCGCGACACCCGACGAGCTGCGGGCGATGCCCGTGGCCGCGACCCTGCTCGCGGGCCGCTTCACCCATACGACGCTCGGCTGACGCCGCCCGCCGCACGCGCCTGTCATCACAACGCGAACGGGCCGCCACCCGCAGGTGACGGCCCGGAAGGCGTGTGCGACGCCGTTACTCGCTGATGTGGGCGAACAGGAACCAGCGGTCCTTGTCGAGGCCGCGGGCGATCTCGATGGCGACGTCCTGGCTGGTCTGGTCGAGCTCGTCGAGCTCCTTGACCGCGGTGTTGACGCTGGCGAGCGCCGCGTCGAGCTGGGCGATGACCTCGGCGATCGACTCGTTCGCGGGGCGGAAGCCCGCCGTGAGCGCGGGGGTCGTCGTCTTGGCGGCGACGGTCGCGATCCGGGCGTCGACCGGGAGGCCGAGGGCCACGATGCGCTCGGCGGCCAGGTCGGCCCACTCCTGCGCGTGGTCGACGATCGTGTCGAGCAGCTCGTGCACGCCGATGAAGTTGGCGCCGCGCACGTGCCAGTGCGCCTGCTTGCCGTTGACGACGAGCGCCGTGAGGTCGATGACGACCGGGGTGAGGAACTGCGCGACGCCGGCGGCGACGTCCGGGTTGGAGACACTTCGAGGTGCGGCGATGTCGGTCATGGGGTGCGTCCTTTCGTCTGCCTGCTCCAACGCTAGCGACGCCGCGCGACTTCCACCACGAAGCGAAGGCTGCGCTTACTAAGGAATGCCTGGCCTCACCGGTGATCCGGGCGGGCGCACCGCGGCGTGCGGGGGATATCCCCCCGGCGGATCGGGAGGGCCGCCGGATACTCCGGGCGCGCGTCCGTGGCGAGGCTGGAACACATGATCCACCGACTGCGCCGCCCCCGTGCCGCGCTCCTCTCCCTGGGCCTCGCGCTCGCCCTCGCCACCGGCGTCGCCGGCACGCTCGCCGCGTGCGGCGGCCTGGGTGCCGGGCGGATCGACACGACCGGGAAGGTGGCGTTCGACACCGCGCTCCCCATCCCTCCGCTCGCCGAGCACACCACGAACGCGGACGGCGAGAAGGTGTTCGCCCTCGACGCCCGGGCGGGCAGCACCGAGTTCCGGCCCGGCGTGCGCACGACGACCTGGGGGTTCGACGGCGCCTACCTGGGCCCGACCATCGTCGCCGACCGCGGCGACCGGGTGCGCATGCGCGTCACCAACCACCTGAGCGAGGAGACGAGCGTCCACTGGCACGGGATGCACCTCCCGGCCCGGATGGACGGCGGCCCGCATCAGCTGGTCTCGCCCGGCGAGGTGTGGGAGCCGCACTGGACCGTCGACCAGCCGGCCGCCACCCTCTGGTACCACCCGCACCTGCACGGCCGCACCGAGCAGCACGTGCAACTCGGCATGGCCGGGCTCTTCCTCATCCGCGACGACGCGGAAGCCGCGCTCGCCCTGCCGCGCCGCTACGGCGTCGACGACGTGCCTGTGGTCGTGCAGGACAAGCGCTTCGGCGACGACGGGCAGTTCACGGACGACGTCCGCGGCTTCGTCGGCCCGATCGGCGACACCGTCGTCGTCAACGGCGCCATCGGCCCGTACCTCGACGTCACGACGGAGGCCGTGCGGCTCCGGCTGCTCAACGCCTCACCCGCACGCACCTACGACTTCGCGCTGGCCGACGAGCGGCGGATGGATCTCATCGCCACCGACGGTGGTCTGCTGCCCGCGCCGGTCGGGGTGTCGCACGTGCGGCTGTCTCCGGGCGAGCGGGCGGAGGTCGTGGTGCGGCTGAGCCCGGGGGAGCGCGTCACGCTCCGCTCGCTCCCGCCCGACCTCGGGCTCGACGGTCCGCTGCCCGCGGTGAACGCGGGCGCCGACACGCTCGACGTGCTGGAACTGCGGGCCGCCGCCTCCCTCGAGCCGTCGCCGCCGACGCCGGCCGTGCTCGCCCCGCTAGAGCGGTGGAGCGCCGCTGACGCCGAGGTGACCCGCACCTTCCGGCTCGACGGGCACCAGATCAACGGCCGCGGCATGGCGATCGGCCGCATCGACGAGACGGTGGAGGTCGGGAGGCTGGAGCAGTGGGTCGTGACCAACACGATGGACCTGCCGCACAGCTTCCACGTCCACGACGTGCAGTTCCAGATCGCCTCCGTCGGCGGAGCGCCGCCACCTGCCGAGCTGGCCGGATGGAAGGACACGGTGTACCTGCCGCCGCACACCGAGTTCCGCCTCCTGATGCGGTTCGCCGACTACACCGACCGCAACGCGCCCTACATGTACCACTGCCATCTGCTCAGCCACGAGGACGACGGGATGATGGGCCAGTTCGTCGTCGTCCGCCCCGGCCAGAGCGCCGGCACCCCACCCACCGACACCACCGCGCCCACCGGGGGCCGCGGACCACGACAGGAGAGCACCCATGAGCACTGAAACCACCCCGACGACCTCGTGGGCCGGGCCTGCGGACACCGCAGGCACCCGCGGCGGCCCTCCGTCTGCCACGCTGGACACCGTGACCGCACCGCCCGTCTCCCCGGCCCCGCCGCCGCGCACCACGTACGGCTCGCTCTGGCACGGCGTCCCGCGGGAGCTCGGCTTCCTCGTCCTCACCATGCCGATCGCGATCATCGGCCTGGCGGTGCTGCAGTCGCTGTTCTGGACGGGCGTCGGCACGATCGTGATCTACATCGGCGTGTTCGTCCTGGTCGCCACCTTCTACACCGCCCGCGCCTTCGGGACGGTGGAGGTGGTCCGGCTGCGCTGGGCCGGACGCCGTGAGATCCAGCGCCCACGCTGGGAGCCGGCCGACCGGCCCGCCTCGTTCTGGCGGGCGCTGTTCGGCCCGTTCGTGAACGGCCACTATTGGCTGTATCTGCTGCACGGCCTCCTCATCAACCCGATCATCAGCATCCTCAGCTGGACCCTGACGATCGTGTGGGTCTCGGTCGCGCTCGGCGGGCTGACGGGGTGGATCTGGGAGCCGTTCATCCCGCAGGGCGACCGCGACTTCTTCCTCTCGAGCACGATCGTGGACGCCGTCTTCGGCATCCGCTCGACCTTCGACCCGATCGTGGGCGACCGGATCCTGTACGTCATCGCCGGCGCCGCCTTCGCCGCGACCCTCCCGTTCGTCACCCGAGCCCTCACCCTCCTGCACGACGTCGTCGCCCGCGGGATGCTGGGCGCCTGGCCGTCGGAGGCGCTGCAGCGGGAGGTCGCCGACCTCTCCGCTTCGCGCGGCGCCGCCGTCGCAGCGGAGGACTCGTCGCTGCGCCGGCTGGAGCGCGACCTGCACGACGGCCCGCAGCAGCGTCTCATCCGCCTGCAGATGGACATCGCGGCGGCCGAGCGCAAGCTCGCCGAAGACCCGGAGGCCGCCGCGGCGCTGCTCGCCGAGGCCCGGCAGCAGGCGGGCGACACGCTCGAGGAGCTGCGCGCGCTGTCGCGCGGCTTCGCGCCGCCGATCCTGCAGGACCGCGGGTTGCAGGCCGCCGCCGAGTCGCTCGCCGCGCGCAGCCCCATCCCGATCACGGTGGAGTCGTCGCTGGCGGCGGGGGAGCGGTTCGCCCCCGAGACCGAGCGCAACGCGTACTACGTGCTCGCCGAGCTGGCGGCGAACCTCGCCAAGCACTCGGGCGCGACGCAGGCCCGGCTGTTCCTCGACCGCACGGCCGGCGCGACCGGTCCGCTGCTGGAGGTGTGGCTCACCGACAACGGCCGCGGCGGTGCCACCGAGATCCCCGGGCACGGGTTGAGCGGGCTGGACGAGCGCGTCCGCGGCCTGCGTGGCGAGCTGGTGGTGGAGAGTCCGGCCGGCGGCCCGACGCGCGCGGGGGCGCGGTTCCCCCTCGGCTGAGCGCGCACTGCCGCGCCCGCAGCCCGAAGCTCGGCGCACGCAGGCCCGGCCTGCGGGGGCCCCCCACCCCCCCCGCGCCTGGGGGGGAGGGCG
>NZ_JBPGXM010000193.1:0-4933 GCF_056755495.1 Leifsonia sp. KNZ12-8B | reverse complement strand
GGGCGGCGCCCGCCCGCCCCGGGGGGGGGGGCCGCCGCGCCCGGGGCGGCCCCGGGGGCGCGGGCCCGCGCCCGGGCGCCCCGAACGGCTCGTGGTGGTAGCCCTCGTCCGTGAGGATCGCGACCGTCGACTCCGGCACCTCCACGAACGCGCCGGGGACGTCGGTCAGCGGCTCGGACACGACGACCTTGGCCTTGTCGCCGAAGATCTCCAGGCGGTCCGCATCGGGATACATCTCGCGCAGGGCCGGGATCTCGACCGAGTGGAACAGGCTCCGTGTGCGATGGGCCGTGGAGTAGCGGAACGCCCACAGCGTCGCGCCGTCCGAGAGCGCGAGCGTCCCCTGCATCGGGAAGTGGACGCCCTTGGCCTCCCCGGTCTTCTCGAGGAAGCTCACGGCGCGCGCCATCCCACCGATCGGGTCCTCGCGCAGCCCCATCGTGATCGCCAGGTAGAACAGCACCTCGGAGTCGGTGGTGCCGTGGATGAGCGGGAACAGCGACTCGTCGACCGCGAGCATGAGGTCGCGCTTCATCAGCGAGAACCCGTCGAGGAAGCCGTTGTGCATGAACATCCAGTTCTCGTACCGGAACGGATGGCAGTTCGTCTGCTGGATCGGCGGCCCGGCCGCCGCGCGCACGTGGCCGAAGAAGAGCGGACTGGCGATGGAGTTCGTCAGCTCGCGCAGGTTCTCGTCGTGCCAGGCCGGCTCGATGCTGTGGAAGAGCGCAGGTACGCTGCCGGCCTTCGACTTCTCCGGGTACCACCCGAAGCCGAAGCCGTCGCCGTTCACCGTTTCGACGCCCAGCGGTGAGTTGAGGGACTGGGCGACCAGCGAGTGCTGGGCGTCCAGGATGAGGACGGCGGGCTTGAGGGGCTCCCCCGAGTACGCGAGCCAACGGCACATGACGACACCTCCAGGATCGAGTCGGCTCGACCATAGCGGCCGGGTGCCTCCCGCGGGAATGGGGCATCGGGACGCGGTCATCACGCGCGCCCCGCGGCGTCAAGCCCTTTCGGCACCCGGCCGCCGTCGGGTTGCATCGATGCCATGAAGACGCACGTGCGGTTCGTCCGGCTGGGGCTGGAGGTGATGGAGATCTCCGAGCGCGAGTGGCGCATCTCCGACACCTCGGTGATGTCCATCGGCGCGCCGCCGGTGCGGGGCTTCATCCGCGGCCTCGACGGGATGTTCGAGGTGACCGAGATCGGGCGGCCCGGCCGCAGGACCTACTTCCGCGACTTCGACGCCGCGCTGCGCGAGCTGCGGCGCTGACCGCTCCGCGGCGCCGCTCTCACCCGAGCGTCGGGCCGCGGTCGTCGAGCACCGGCACCACCACGACCGTGCGCGTCTGGTCGTGGGCGATCCTCGTCGCGACCGAACCGGCGAGCCAGGCCTCCATCGCGTGGCCGGGACCGCGGCGGCGGGTGCCGACGACGATCAGCCGCGCGTCCGCCTCCTCCGCGAGCCGCATGATGGCGTGGGGAGGGTCGCCGCCGAGCACGCGCAGGGTCCAGTCCGCATGCGCATCGGCGGCCACCCCGTCGATGGCGCGGGCGAGCCCGAGGGTGACCTGCCCGTCCTCCTCGTCGAGCGGTCCGGGATGGAGGGACGCGTCGTCGCGGACGGCGGCGCGGTCCCACTCGGTGAGGTAGCTGTCGGCGGTGACGTAGGCGCAGAGCAGCGGCCGGGCGAGCGCGGCGGCGAGCCGGGCGGCCTCCCGCAGCACCGGGAGCGGCTGGCCGGGACATACGCCCGCCAGCACGGGGCCGAGCGGTTCCGCCGGGTCTGCTGGCGCCTCCATGCGCTCATTGTGCGGCGTGCGCCGCCGCGGCACCAGGGTTCTTTGCGGACCCGTCCAGGGTTCGGCCAGAGTGAAATGTCACACTGGAGGGGCGCCGTGCCCGATCGGCGCCCGCCCGCACCCGATCCGTGGGCACTCTCCCCCGCACCCGATCCCCCATGTCTTCTTGATCTCTTCTGCCATTCGCAACGTCTCCCTGACCGCTCTCCTCATCGCCGCCGCCGTCCCCGCCGCGACCCTGCCCGCGCAGGCCGTGCCCGGTCCGGACGGCCGCATCCACGCCGCCGCCATGCCCGACGCGCGCTCGCCGCAGACCCTCGCGGTCGCCGAGCACGTCGAGACGACGCCGGTGGTGCGCGACGCGGTCTCCGTCACCTTCACCCCGCTCGTCCACTGGCCGGTGGGCGCCGGCGCGCGCATCAGCGACGACTTCGGGGCCCGCGTGGCGCCGACGGCCGGCGCCTCCACCAACCATCAGGGCGTCGACTTCGCGCCGGGGATGGGCGCACCCGTGCACGCGGCCGCCGGCGGAGTGGTGCGCGAGACCGTGCTCGCCGACGACGGCGGCTGCGGCGTCTCGGTCCGCATCGACCACCAACTGCAGGGCGAGAACGTCACGACGGTGTACTGCCACCTGGCCGAAGGCTCGGTGCTGGTCTCCCCCGGCCAGTCGGTCGAGACCGATCAGGTGGTCGCCGCGGTCGGCAACACCGGCGTGTCGACGGGCGCGCACCTCCACTTCGAGGTGCGGCCGGGTAACGGCGCCGCCATCGAGCCGCTGGGCTGGCTGCGCGCCCACGAGGCGGTCTGACCCGGCGAGCGCGCCTCAGGCCGGCGGCTGCGCGTTCCCGGCGATGTTCACCAGCCACTGCACGCCGTACCGGTCGACCAGCATCCCGAAGCTGTCGCCCCACGGCGCCTTCGCGAGCGGTTCGATGACGGTGCCGCCGTCGACCAGCCGCTCGTAGTAGCCGCTGAGCTGCGCCTCGTCGTCGCCGCTGAGCGAGATGGAGATCGAGGAGCCCTCGTTGAGGTCCATCCGGGCCGGGACATCGGCGGCCATGAGGGTGAAGCCGGTATCGGTCGTCAGCTGCGAGTGCATGATCTGGTCGGCCTCCGACGGGTCCTCGCTCATCTGGAACTCGGCGAAGGTGCTGCGCTGCACCGTCCCGCCGAACACCGACTGGTAGAAGTCCATCGCCTCCCGCGCCTGGCCGCGGAAGTTGAGGTAGGGGTTGAGGATCGAGGGCATGACGCGTTCTCCTTCGTGAGGTCCGATCGAGCCGTACGCGGCTCAGCGTAGCGAGCACCCCCGACCTGCACGAGGGTGCTGTGGCTCTCGATCGCCGCGCGCACCCGTCAGCGCAGGTACGCCGCCACGAACAGGTCGCCCCTGATCTCGCCGAGCCGGTCGACGATCCGCTGCACGAGGGTCGCGCTGACGCCGCCCGCGACGAGGTCGTAGGGGCCGATGGGCTGCAGCTTGCCGCAGCGCACGCGGATCACCTCCCAGCCGACCGCGCGCAGCAGGCGGTCCTTGGCGCGGTCCGACGCCTCCCGCGGGCCGACGTGTTCGAGTCCGTGGCGCCCGGTGGTGTCGTACTCGATGGCGACCCGGAGCTCGGGGATGAGGATGTCGGGCCACACCTCCAGGTGCGAGTGGAAGGGGCGAGCGGTGCGCACGGCGTTGCGGCCGAGGTCCACGTCGAGCCGTTCGGCGAGCCGCTGCTTGAGCTCGGGCTCGGCCGCGGAGGCGGGAGCCGGCGCCCACCGGCTGACGAACGCCTCTCCCGGCGCCACCGTGTCGGCCCCGCCGCGCGCGTGGCGGCAGGTCGGGCAGCGGCGGCCGCCGAGGATGCGCTCGACGGTCGCGCGGTACACGGGGTGCCCGGCCGGGCACTGCCAGGAGTAGGAGGCGGCCGTGCCGTTCTCGGCGGAGAGCGCGACGCGCGACCCCGGCGCGGCCATGCTCACGAGCTGCTCGCGGCTGAGCTCGGAGCGGTCGAGCCTGCGGCACAGGTAGCAGCGGTCGTCGTCCGGATCGGCCTCGATCCGCCGGGGGTCGCGCTCGTGCCCGCAGACGTGCACACCCGCGTCGGGCTGCGGGAGGTGGACCCGCTTCGGCACCGCCTGCTCCGTGCACGTCGGGCACCACGCCGAGCGCCGCCGCGCGCCGCCGGGCCGCGACCGCTGCTCCTCGGGGGTCGCGATGAAGCGGTGGCCGGCGTCGCACTCCCAGAGCAGGTACACGTCGGCGGCGGGCGGCACCTGGCTGAGCACGATGCCGTGGTTGAGGTCGGGATGGTACTGCCGGATCAGCGTCGGGTACCGCTCCCAGTCGGTGCGGTAGCTGCCGATGGCGTAGGGCACGTCGACGCCCTTCGACCACTGGCGGCGCGCCCACCACTGCTCGACGCTCTCGGGCACCGCGACCCTCCTCTCCGCGCCGCCAGGCTAGCGGCGACCTCCGACATCGGCCGGCCGTAGAACGAACGGTCAGAGCACGAACGGCACGAGCGCCTTCCGGTCCAGCGGGTAGTCCTCGAACGTCTCGCGGTACCAGCGGTGGTTGGCCAGCGCGCGCGGCGCGAGGTTGGCGATCGTGTAGAGGGCGAAGGAGGCGCCCGCGAGCGACCAGGTCGCCACCGCCCATCCCGTCCACTCGATCATCTCGCCGAGGTAGTTGGGGCTCGAGACGTAGCGGAAGGCGCCGCCGTGCGGGATGCGGTAGCCGCCGCCGGAGCGGCGCAGCCTCCGCAGCGTCCGGTCGGAGAGCACGTTCAGCGCGTAGCCGCCCGCGAACAGCACGACGCCGATCCAGAACCGCGGATCGGCGAGCCACGCGGCCGGGTAGTCGCCGTACTGCGAGACCCACCGCGCGTTCACCCACGCGTTGAGGAGGTTGAAGCCGATGGCGAGCAGCATCACGAGCACCGGCATCCGCGACCCCGATCGCATGAGGAACGGGTACACGAACGCCCGCTGCACGTAATGCGCCTGCCACAGCAGCAGGAACAGCAGCGGCACGAGGTCGCCGCGGTGCTCCCCCAGCAGATAGAAGGCGAGAAACAGCAGGGAGGCCGGCGCCTCCATCACGACCCACCCGACCCTGTCTCTTATACACATCT
>NZ_JBPGXM010000192.1:0-4999 GCF_056755495.1 Leifsonia sp. KNZ12-8B | reverse complement strand
GGTGGCGCGCGGGTCTCCCGGGGCCGGGCCGCCCGCGGGGCGCGGCTGGGGCGCGCGGCGCGCGGGGTGGGGGGGGGGGGGGGGGGGGGCGCGCGCGGGCGGGGGGGCGCCCGCTACCCCGACGGCCGCCTCCACCGCGCAGCCCACTCGGCGCGGGGGCGGCGCCCCCCCCCCCCCGCCCCCCCCCCGGGCCCCCGGGGGGGGCACCCCCGCGCCCGGCGGCCCCCCCCCCCCCCCGCCGGCGCCCGCCGCATCTCGCGCCGTACGTTCTGGCTCGGGATGGCGTTCGCCTCGCCGTTCCTCGTCGGGTTCGCCGTGCTCTACGCCTACCCGATCGTCGCCTCCGCGTACTACAGCTTCACCGACTTCAACCTGTTCCAGGCTCCGCAGTGGGTGGGCCTGGACAACTACACCGGGCTGTTCGACGACCCCAACTTCTGGAAGTCCCTGTGGAACACGCTGTACCTCACGGTCGTCGGCGTCCCGCTCGCGCTGGGCATCGCGCTGGCCGGTGCGCACCTCCTGAACTTCCCGGTGCGCGGCCAGCCGCTCTACCGGGCGCTGGTCTACCTCCCCTCCATCGTGCCGATGGTCGTGGGCGGCTACCTCTGGCGCTGGCTGCTGAACACCCAGTACGGCTTCGTCAACTACTTCCTCTCCCTGGTCGGGATCGACGGGCCGAACTGGCTGCAGGAGCCGGACTGGTCGAAGCCCTCGATCCTCCTGATGACCTGGTGGACGGTCGGCGGGACGATGATCATCTTCCTCGCCGCGCTGAAGGACGTGCCGCACGAGCTCTACGAGGCCGCGGAGCTCGACGGCGCGGGGGCGTGGCGCCGGTTCACGAACGTGACCTGGCCGGTGATCAGCCCGATCACGCTGTTCCAGGTGATCGTCAGCCTGATCGGCTTCCTGCAGATCTTCACCCAGCCCTACCTGCTCTCGCAGGAGCGGCTCAACACAGCGAGCGCGGGCCCGGGCGGCTCGATGCTCACCTACGCGATGTACCTCTACCAGAACGCGTTCGTCTTCCTGAAGATGGGCTACGCGTCGGCCATGGCGTGGATCCTGTTCCTCGTCACGCTCGTCGTGACCCTCGTCGTCCTGGCCACGTCGAAGAGATGGGTTCACTATGGCTCTGACTGAAGCAGCTCCCCGGCGCAGCGCGGCGCCGCGGCCGGCACCCCAGGTGCGCCGCCGGCCGCCGGGAAGACGTCTGGTGCGCGCCGCGCGGCGGTACGGCCTCGTCATCGCGCTGTCGCTGCTGTTCCTGTTCCCGCTGCTGACGATGGTGTCGACCGCCTTCAAGCTGCCGAACGACGTCTTCTCCGCGCCGCCGACGCTGTGGCCGACGGAGTGGACGCTCAGCAACTTCGAGAAGGCGTTCGAGCAGATCCCCGTCGCCCGCTACCTGGTCAACACGCTGATCGTCACGGGACTGAGCGTGCTCGGCACGGTCATCAGCTGCCCGCTGGTGGCGTACTCGCTGTCGAAGATCTCGTGGGCGGGCTCGCGGCCGCTGCTCATCGCGGTGCTCGCCACGATGATGCTGCCGCCGCAGGTGACGCTCATCCCGGTGTTCCTGATCTGGAACGGGATCGGCGCGATGGGGACCTACCTGCCGCTGGTGGTGCCGGCCTTCCTCGGCACGCCGTTCTTCATCTTCATGATCCGGCAGTTCCTCATGAACGTGCCGCGGGAGCTGATCGAGGCGGCACGCATCGACGGCGCGAGCGAGTTCCGCACGTACGCGACGATCGTGCTGCCCATCGCGCGGCCGGCGATCGTCACGGCCGCGATCTTCCAGTTCGTGTGGGCGTGGACGGACTTCCTCAATCCGCTGGTCTACCTCAACGACGCGCAGAACTACACGCTGTCCATCGGGCTCTACGCCTTCTTCGGGCAGAACGACGTGGCCTGGGGCCCGCTGATGGCGGCCTGCGTGCTGTTCACCCTGCCTGCGCTGCTCATCTTCCTCATCGGCCAGCGGTTCTTCATCGGCGGCGTCAGCGCGGGAGCCCTCAAGTGAGCGTCACCGAGCGCACCGGAACAGCCGTCGACCTCCTCGGCGGCGGCCTCATCGTCTCGGTGCAGGCGAGCGCAGGGAGCCCGCTGCGGGACACGCGCATCATCGCGGCGCTCGCCAACGCAGCGCTGCAGTCCGCACCGGCGGGCGTGCGGGTGAACGGACCGGAGGATGTCGCGGCGGTACGCGCCATCACCGACCGGCCGATCATCGGCCTCCACAAGGTCGACAACGGCACGCGCAACATCATCACCCCGACGGTCGAGCTGGCCGTGGGGCTGGCCCGGGCCGGCGCGGACATCATCGCCGTTGATGCCACCCGCGAGGCGATCGGCGACGACGTGGATCATCTGCGCCGGGTCGCCGACGCGACGGGTCTGCCGGTGATGGCCGACGTCTCCACCCTGGAGGAGGGGCTGCGCGCCTGGACCGCAGGGGCGGCGCTGGTCGGGAGCACGCTCTCCGGGTACACGCCCGAGACGCGCGGCGACCGGGTGGGGCCGGACCTGGACCTCGTGCGTGCACTGGTGGCGGCGGGCGTGCGCACGGTCGCCGAGGGACGCTTCACCACGCCGGACGAGGTCCGGGAGGCGTTCCGCCTCGGTGCGCACGCGGTGGTCGTCGGCGGAGCGGTCACCGACCCGGCGGCGATCGCCGCCCGGTTCGTCGCCGCCTCGCCGCTGAGCGCGCGGGTGGAGCGGTGACGGCGGTGTCCGGGGCGGTCGCCGCCGAAGGGCGTCCGGTGGCGATCGGTGTCGACATCGGCGGCACCAAGCTCGCGGTCTCCGCGGTGAGGGCCTCCGGTGCCGTGATCGGCTCGGTGCTGACCCGGCCGACTCCGGCCCGCGAGGGGCCGGAGGCCATCGTCGCCGCGGTGGCGGACCTCGTCGCCGAGACCGCCGCCGCCGTCGCCGTCCCTCCCGCCGCGCCGGTCGGAGTGGGGTCTGCCGGCGTGCTGACGCCGGACGGCCGCGTGCTCTCGGCGACCGATGCGATCGCCGGCTGGACGGGCTTCGACCTGCGCTCGGAGCTGGAGCGCACGCTCGTCCGCAGGGTGCGCGTGCTGAACGACGTGCACGCCGCCGCCGTCGGCGAGGCGCGGCACGGCGCGGGACGCGGTGCCGGCAGCTTCCTGATGGCGACGGTCGGCACCGGCCTCGGGGGCGCGGTCGTCCGCGACGGCGTCCTGGACGTAGGGCTGACCGGCACGGCAGGATCGCTCGGGCACATCGCGGCCAGGGGGTGCCCGCCGAGGCGCTGCACCTGTGGGCAGGACGGGCATCTGGAGGCCTACGTCTCCGGGCCCGCGCTGGAGGCGGCCTACCGCGAGCGCACCGGTGTTGCGCGCACCCTCCGGGAGATCGCGGCGGCCCGCGCCGACGATCCCGTCGCGGCGGAGATCGTCCGGGACGGCGCCGAGACGCTGGGCCGCGGGATCGCCGACGCGCTCAACCTCCTCGACGTGGAGCTCGTGGTGGTGGGCGGAGGGGTCGCGCAGCTCGGCACGGACTACCTCGCCGTGGTCGCGGAGGCGATGCGGGCGGCCGCGCTCCCCGGACCGTCGGCGGTGCCGCTGGTGGCGGCGCGGCTCGGAACGGAGGCGACGCTCATCGGAGCGGCGGCGCATGCGGCGGTCGACGTGCGTTGAGCGTGTGGGCGCTGAGCGCGTGGGCGCTGGCCCGGGCCTGGGTGTCCCCGCCTACTCCGCCTCCGTCGCCGTCTCGTGGTGCGGTGTGCCGACCGGCTTCGACTCGGACGACCCGCGCTGGCGCAGGAAGATGGAGAACGCGATCATGCTGCCGACGGCGAGGAACTCGGACTGCCAGTTCTGCAGCGTCCGGTTCCAGAAGTCGGCCGAGACGAGGTAGCCGCCCCAGCTCACGAGCTGCTGCCCGTGCTCCAGCTGCTCCTGGTTGTACACGACCCGGCCCGCGAGCGACTGCACCAGCCACGAGGCGAGGAAGATGCCGCCCATCACGATGAGCAGCGAGTTCGAGTAGAGCGTGTGCCGGAAGCCGCGCACCTTCGCCCACGCCGGCGACTCCGGGCGCGCGTGCTCGTGCACGAGCTGGTCCTCGTCGGTGCCGAGGCCCTCGTCGCCGACCCGCTTGGACTCCGGCGATCCCTTCTGCACCAGCCAGATGGTGGCGAAGATGAACAGGAAGAACTGCAGGTACTCGCTCTGCCAGTTCTCGGCGACGTCCACGACGAAGTCGGACGAGGTGACGAAGTCGAGCCAGCCGACCGTCGCTGCGTGATGAGCGACCTGATCCTCGTTGTACGCGAACAACCCCGCGACGGACTGGCCGGCGATGGCGACGAGGAAGATGGCCGCGAACGCGATACTGAGGCCGTGCTCGCGCAGACGGACGCGGCTCATCGGCCGACGGCCACGACGAGGATCATGGCCGCGAGGCCGATGACGACGACGGCGAGCCAACCGGTGAAGACGACTTTCATGCCCCGGACAGTACGCCGGAGGCCGGCCGCGGACGGAGGGGCTGGACAGCGGCGCCGAACCGGGTCAGTCCTCGAGGTAGCTCTTCCCGAGCTGGTCCGGCTCGCCGGTCTCGTCGAGGATCCGCTCCTCGTCCGCGTCGAGCGCGCGGCGGTCGCGGTCGATGACGAACAGGTAGAGCGCGTCGAGCACGCCGAGCGAGTTCGACAGCAGGAGGGCGATGAACCACGGCTTGCTGCCGTTGCGGGCCGCCCGCCAGAGGGACGCGCCCTTCCAGGCCATCGTCCAGCACACGGCGGCGATGAGCCCGGCGCGGGCGGAGGGGGAGAGGTCTTCGAAACGCATCGGGGCGCGGCGCTTGCTGTTCATGCGCCCATTGCACCGCCGCGCCGCGGGGTGGTGCAAGAGGGCCGCGATCCGTTCCGGAGCTCTGTACGGGCGGCGCCGGCGTGTTGCGGGCAGAAGTCCGGACGCGATGGCGGGATGACGGGGCGGGGCGGGGTTATTCGGTGGGG
>NZ_JBPGXM010000191.1:0-5031 GCF_056755495.1 Leifsonia sp. KNZ12-8B | reverse complement strand
GGCCTGTGCGGTGTCGGCGGGCGGTGGTAGACCGAGGGGTATGACCGACGAGCAGCAGCCCCTCCCCGCCTCCAACGATGCGCTGCGTCACGGCGCCGGCCCCGGTGACGCCGCCCCGAGCGATGCCGAGCTCGATCGGCTCGATCTCGTCCCGGTGCCGGGGAGCGAGCGCGCGGAGCGTCCCGGGTTCCGGGCGCACGGCGGTCTCGCGCCGGAGGCGCCGGTGTCGGCGACCCTCGTGCTGCGGCGGCGGGCGCCGCTCAGCGACGACGCGTTCGCGCGTCCGCTGAGCCGCGACGAGCTGGGCGAGCGCTTCGGCGCCTCCCCCGACGACGTCGCGCTGGTGACCGGGACGCTCCGGCCCCTCGGGGTGCGGATCGACGAGGTGAGCCCCGCGGAGCGCCGCATCCGCGTGACCGGGCCCGCGCGCGTGATGGCGCGCGTCTTCGGGACGGACCTCGCGCAGTCGACGCCGGAGGACGAGACCGGAACCGGCGCCGGCGAGCCCGCTGCCGACACGCCCGCGCCGTACCGCCAGCGCACGGGCGGCCTCAGCGTCCCCGCCGCGCTGGGCGGGGTGGTCACGGCCGTGCTCGGGCTCGACGACCGGCCGCAGGCGCGCGCGCAGTTCCGGCTGGTGCGGCCGGCCGCGGTCTCCACCAGCTACACGCCGCCGCAGCTCGGCACCGTCTACGCCTTCCCCGATGGCACCGACGGCAGCGGGCAGAGCATCGCGATCATCGAGCTCGGCGGCGGCTACGTGCAGGAGGATCTGGACGCCTACTTCGCCGGCCTCGGCATCCCGACCCCCACCGTGCGGGCGGTCGGCATCGACGGCGCGAGCAACCGGCCGGAGGGGAACCCCAACGGCGCCGACGGCGAGGTGATGCTCGACATCGAGGTCGCCGGGGCGCTCGCGCCGGGCGCCGAGATCGTCGTCTACTTCGCGCCCAACACCGACGCCGGCTTCCTCGACGCGGTGAGCGCCGCCGCGCACGCCGACCCGACGCCGGCCGCCATCAGCATCAGCTGGGGCCAGTCGGAGGACCAGTGGACCGCGCAGGCGCGCACCGCCTTCGACGAGGCCCTGCAGGATGCCGCCGCGCTCGGCGTGACCACGACCGCCGCGGCCGGCGACGACGGCAGCAGCGACCGGGTCGGCGACGGCCGGGCGCACGTCGACTTCCCCGCCTCCTCCCCTCACGCCCTCGCGTGCGGCGGCACCCGGCTGGAGGCGGATGTCACGACGGGCGCCGTCCGCTCCGAGACGGTATGGAACAACGGCACCGGCGGCGGGGCGACCGGGGGCGGAGTCAGCGCGGTCTTCCCGCTGCCGGCGTGGCAGCGGGATGTCGGTGTGCCCTCCGGCGAGGGCGGCAGCGACGCAGGAGGCGCGGCCAACGGCCCCGGCGGCCGCGGCGTCCCCGACGTCTCTGCCGTCGCCGACCCGCAGACGGGCTACCGCATCCGCGTCGACGGTCAGTACACCGTCATCGGCGGCACGAGCGCCGTCGCCCCGCTCTGGGCGGCGCTCGTCGCGCGGATCGTGCAGTCCACCGGCCGCCCGCTGGGCCTCGCACAACCCGCCCTGTACGACTCCGTGCGCGCGGGCCAGGTGGCGGCGGGGTTCCGCGACATCACGATCGGCGACAACGGCGCCTACCGGGCGGTCACCGGCTGGGACGCGTGCACCGGGCTCGGCGTGCCGGACGGGACGGCTCTGCTCGGGGCGCTGTAGCGCGGGCGCTGCAGCGCGGCACGACGCGGGGCGCTGCAGCGCGGCACGACGCGGGGCGCTGCAGCGCGGCACGACGCGGGGCGCTGCAGCGCGACGGCGATCGCGGGCGCACGCCATCGCGCCATCCCGCTGGGCCACGCACCCCGAACGGGGGTCAGCCCGTGCGGCCGGCCCGCCGCTACGCTCGCGACGTGCATCCACACCCGAACCGGCGCTCCGTGCGCTCCGCCCTCCTGGCCGCCGCCACCGCGGCCGTCACGGTCGCCGCGCTGGCGACCGCACCCCTCCCCGCCTCGGCCAACACGTACGGCGTCAGCGGCACCATCACGTACGCCGTCCCGTCGTCCGCCGCGAAGACCGTCGTCCGGCTGTACCCGGTCAGCGGCACCCCCGGTCCGGCGACCGGCGCGTACACCACCACCGCCACCGGCGGCCACTGGGGCATCGCCGGCGTCGCCGCCGGGCGGTACCGGGTGCTGTTCAGCGCCTCCAGCGGGGACAACGCCGCCAACGCGGCCGTCTGGCTCGGCGGGACGCCCTACGAGGACAAGGGCCGGGTCATCGACGTCGGCCGGGAGGGCACCGGCAGCCTCACGGTCACCCAGCCGGCCGCCGGCTCCATCAGCGGCACCCTCACGCTGCCGACCGGCCAGACCGACCGCTCCCGCATCCAGGCCTGGCTGTTCAACCGCGACACCGGCCTGTACGAGCGCGCGCAGGGCGTCACCGCCAACACCGCCACGGGCAGCGGCAACTACACGATCCGCGGCCTGGCGGCCGGCGACTACATCGTGCGCTTCGCCGACCGCAACGGCATGAACCCGCGGTTCGCCACGCAGTACTACCCGGGCGGCGAGTACCAGTGGGACTCGGAGCAGGTCACCGTCACCGCGGGCGCGGAGCGCACCGGGATCGACGGCTCGGTCGGGAAGTGGGGGTGGTACAGCGGCCGCCTCGCCGGCGCCGACCGGTTCGCGACCTCCGCCGCGATCTCGTCGGCGTACTGGAGCGACGGCACCGGCGGCGACAGCCGGGTCGTGTTCGTCGCCAACGGCACGGCCTTCCCGGACGCGCTGAGCGCCAGCGCGGCCGCGTCCGTCCTCGGCGGGCCGCTCCTGCTCACCCGCCAGGACGGCGTGCCCGCGACCATCGTGAACGAGCTGAAGCGCCTCCGGCCGGGCATCATCGCCGTGATCGGCGGGAACGCCTCGGTCGGCGCCTCCGCCTACGCTCAGCTGCAGAAGCTCGCGCCGAGCGTCGTCCGCCTCGCCGGCGCCGACCGCTACGAGACCTCGCGGAAGGTCGTCGACACCGTGTTCGGCGGTGGTGCTGTCAACAGCGTCTTCGTCGCGACCGGCACGAACTTCCCCGACGCGCTCGTCGCCGGCTCGGCCGCGGGCTACCGCTGGGGGCCGCTGCTGCTGGTCAACGGCTCGGCCGGCAAGCTGGACGCCCCGACGAAGGCGCTCATCGCCTCCCTCAGCCCGTCGCGCATCTACATCGTGGGCGGCGTGAACTCGGTGTCGAAGGGCATCCAGGCCGACCTCGCGACGCTGAACCGCCCCGAGGTGCTGCGGCTCGCGGGCGCCGACCGGTTCGGCACCGCGCAGGCCGTGAACCGCGAGGTGTTCCCGTTCGCCGACGAGGCGTTCGTCGCCAACGCGCTCACCTTCCCTGACGCGCTCTCGGTGTCGGCCGTCGCCGGCAGCGTCGGCGCACCGCTGCTGCTCGCTCCGCCGACCTGCATCCCGTACGGGGAGGTCGTGGACGCGACCGCGCTCGGCGTCTCGACGTACTGGGCGGTGGGCGGCACGGCCTCCCTCAGCACGGCGGTCACCGACCTGACCATGTGCGAGAAGGGCCAGTACGGCATGTCGTCGGCGTTGTCGGCGGAGGTCGACGCGCCCGCTCCGAGCGCGGTGCAGCCCGCCGATCCCTCGGCGCAGCGCGACCGGCGGGAAGCGGCCGAGAGCCGGTTCGGCGCGGGAATCGACGGCGCCGGCCGGCCGAGCGCCGACCAGCTCACCGGGCGCGGCTGACCGGGCCGGGCTGACCGGTCCGGGCTCGCGCCGCGACACCCTCCGATGACGGCCGTCTGCGGAGTGCTCGCCAGAATGGATCGGTGAGCACTCCGCAGAATCCGCCGCCCGGCCAGGCCCGCCCCCGTTCCACCGCGTCCTGGCTGCCCGGCGTGGCGGTCGCCGCCCTCGCGGCGGCGGCGGCCTGGGGCGTGCACTGGCTGCTGCCCGCCATCCCGCTGCTGACCGCCGCGGTGGTGCTCGGGATCGTCGTCGGGCAGGTGCCGGCGGCCCGGCCCGCCCTCAACGGCGTGCTCGGGCCGGGACTGTCGCTCAGCGCGAAGCGGCTGATGCGGATCGGCGTCGTGCTGCTCGGCCTCAAGCTCAGCCTCGGCGACATCGCCGGCCTCGGCTGGGTGACCATCCTGACCACGGTCGGCATCGTGCTGCTGTCGTTCGCCGGCACCTTCTGGATCGGGAGGCTGTTCCGCCTCCCCGGTCACCAGCCGCTGCTGCTCGCGACCGGGTTCTCGATCTGCGGCGCGTCCGCGATCGGCGCCATGAGCGGCGTCGTCAAGCCGAAGGACGAGGAGGCGGCGACCCCGGTCGCGCTCGTGACGCTGTGCGGCACGCTCGCGATCTTCGTGCTGCCGCTGCTCTGGCATCCCCTCGGCCTGGATGCGCTGCAGTTCGGTCACTGGGTCGGGGCCGGCGTGCACGACGTCGGCCAGGTCGTCGCGACCGCGCAGCTGGCCGGTCCGGCGGCCCTCGCCGTGGCGGTGGTCGTGAAGCTGACGCGGGTGCTGACGCTCGCGCCGATGGTCGCCATCGCCGCGGTCGTCGAGCGCCGCCGGCACGTCGCCGGCGACCCGGCGGTCAAGCGCCCGCCGATCGTGCCGCTCTTCGTCGCCGGGTTCATCGCGGCCGTGCTGGTGCGGTCGTTCGTGCCGCTGCCGCCCGTCGTCACCGACGCGGCGGACACGCTGCAGACGGTGGTGCTGGCGATGGCGCTCTTCGGGCTGGGGACGGCGGTGCGCCTCCGCTCGCTGCTCGGCACCGGCTGGCGCGCCTTGGCGACCGGCTTGCTCTCGTGGGCGCTGATCGCCGCGCTGGCGCTGGGCGCCGTGTGGATCTCCTGACCCGCCTCGACGAGGTTTTTGGGGGGGGCCGGCCCGGGGCGCGGGCGGGCGGCGGGGGGGGGGGGGCGCCGGGGGGGGGGGGGGGGGGCGGGGGGGGGGGCGGCGCCACCCCCCCCCCCCCCCCCCCGCGGGGCCC
>NZ_JBPGXM010000190.1:0-5032 GCF_056755495.1 Leifsonia sp. KNZ12-8B | reverse complement strand
CTGCGGCGGCCTTGGCGGCGGCTGCTGCGGCGGCGGCCTCTGCGGCCTTGCGGTCGGCCTCGACACCGGCGGCGGAGAGCGCGTCGGCGGCGGCCTTGGTGCTGTCGATCGACTTGCGGAGCGCGGAGTCGTCGAGCTTGGTGAAGCTGCCGAGTCCGGCGATGGCCAGCTTGGCGGCCGCGGCGTCGGCCTTGCCCTGGTTGGCGGCGACGGTCGCCTGCGCCGAGCTGAGCGTCTGCTGCGCCTCCTTCTCGAGGCGGTTGCGCACGATGGACTCGTAGACGCCGAGCTGGTCGTGGTGGAGGCCGGTGGCCTGCGAGAGCTCCCGGGTCTCCTTCTCGTTCTGCTGCGCCGCCATCGCGGGGGCGATGAGGCTGGCGGACATGATCACCGTGGCGGCGCCGGTGACGATGCGGCCGAAGGTGACGTTGTTCTTGACGGTGTGACGGATCGTGTTGAGCATGTGTTTCCTGGATCGGGCTTCCCCGCGTACCGGACGCGCCCGCTGGGCGGGCGTGCGGCGGGACCGCGTGAAGCGGGTCCCGGCGGGCTGGCAGCCGAGCCGGCACGTGCGGAAGCGCCGGTGGACCCGGTGGGTCCCGACGGGGCGCGTGCGGCGCGGGTGTGCCGGCCGTCCTGGACAGCGGACCCAGCTCAGGGTCGAAAGGGGGGTGGGGGGTGAGCTGGTGGTCGGCACCGACGGCATCCGAATCGCCGTCGTTCAGCCACGTTAGACGCGGTTTCTGGACGGTTCGGGCACGGAGCCTGGCAAAGTCGTGTACACGTCACCCTTTCGGGGCCGTGTCCGCCTGTTCTGCCGCGACGGCCTCGGCCTCCCGCTCCTCCGCCTGCATGGCCCGATCGGTCACCCAGATCATTCCTGAGAGAAGTGACAGGGCGATGGCCGCGCCGAGCCAGAACACCATGGGGAGGCCGAACGCCTCCGCCACGATGCCGCCGACCGCCGCGCCGAGCGGCATCGTGCCGAACGCCAGCAGCCGGTACGCGCTGTTGACGCGCCCGAGCAGCCGCGGGGGAGTGATCCGCTGCCGCAGCGAGACGGTGATGACGTTCCAGATCGAGATCGTGGCTCCGCCGACCGCGAACACGGCGCCGATGATCCAGAGGTTCGTCGTGAGCGCGGGGATCGCCAGCATGACCGAGACCCCCACGACGCTCACGATGAGCGAGCGCGCGCGGCCGAGCAGGCGCTCGCACGGCTCGGCGAGGAAGGTGCCGAGCACGCTCCCGACCGCCATGACCGTCAGCAGCAGGCCGTACCCCGGATCCGTCAGCTTCAGCGCGGAGTCCGGTCCGACGGCGAAGAGCACGAACACGGTGAAGACGGCGTTGAGGGCGAAGTTGAACCCGCCCACCATCGCGGCGAGCACCCGCAGCAGCCTTCTGCTCCATAGGAAGCGCAGACCCTCGGCGATGTCGGCGCGCATCGTCGTGGTGCGCGGATGATCGGTGCCGTAGCGGCCGCGGACCAGCAGCAGCAGCGCGACAGCGGCCAGCCACAGCGCTGCGGGCGCGCCGATGGCGAGGGCGGCGCCCGCGGCGACGAGGAACCCGCCGAGGGGAGGGCCGACGAACTGGTTCGCCGTCAGCTCCACCGCGTACAGCCTCCCGTTGGCGCGCGACAGGGATTCGCGGCGGACGAGCTGCGGCAGGATCGACTGCGCCGACGTGTCGTACACGGTCTCGCAGACGCCGACGAGGAAGGCGACGGCGTAGAGCAGCCAGATCGAGCCGCCGCCGAGCAGGCCGAGCGCCAGCAGGGCGCCGAGGATCGCGGCCCGGGCGGTGTTGGCGATCAGCATGAGCCGTCGCCGGTCGAACCGGTCGGCGAGCGCGCCGGCGGTGAGCGCCGTGAGCAGCCACGGCAGGGTGAAGGCGAAGCCGAGCCCGGCGATCAGCGCGGGGGAGTCGGTGAAGCGGATGGCGATCAGCGGCAGGGCGACCTTCAGCACCCCGTCGGCCAGGTTGGACAGGGCGGACGAGCCCCACAGCGTCCAGAACCGGCCGCCGAGGCGGATGCCGCGCTCTCGCCGCGCCGTCGTCGTGTCCGCTTCCACACGGGAAGGATACGCGGACCGATCGAGAAATCTCAATCGGTAGGAGATTCTCCATTCGTCGTGCTCGCGGCGCTAGGCTGCGGGCATGGAAGCGGATCGCGAGCGGCCGGACGACGCAGCACCGGGCCCGGACGCCAAACGGCGTCCGGCGACGGCCGCGGAGCTCAAGGCCCTGTCCCACCCGCTGCGCGTGCGCATCCTCCGGCTGTGCGGTGAGCGCGAGCTGACCAACAAGGAGCTGGCCGACCGGCTGGGCGTCGACCCCGGGACGGCCCACTATCACGTGCGCCAGCTGGTGAACGCGGGTTTCCTCGAGCCTGCGGCGGTGCGCACGGGGGCGAGCGGAGCGCTGGAGAAGCCGTACCGCTCGACCGGGCTGTCGTGGTGGCTGTCGGTGGCGATGGACGACCTCGACCTGAGCCACGGGCTCGCGCCGGTGGAGGCGTTCCAGCAGGAGCTCGCGGAGGCGGGGCCGGCCTCCATCGCGACCTATGCGCGCTTCTCGCTGCACCTGTCGGAGGAGGATGTCGCCGATCTCGATCGCCGGATCGTCGCCGTGCTCGACGAATTCATCGAGTCGGATGCGGAGCGGGCGCACCTTCCGGCGCACGGCGGGCTGTTCCTGCTGCACCGCTCGGCGGACTGAGCCCCAGGCTGGGAGACGAAGAAGGCCCCGGCGCTTTCGCGACCGGGGCCGTACTCGGCTGACCAGTGTTGGGCTGACCAGTGTTTGGGGTGAGTAACGGGGCTTGAACCCGCGACCTCCTGGACCACAACCAGGCGCTCTACCAACTGAGCTATACCCACCATGCTCCACGTCCGGCTTCACCGAGCCGGTCGAGGCAACTCGTCGATTCTAATACATCCGCGGGGTCCATTTTTCCACCACGGACGCGGCGGTGGCCTGCGTCTGCTCGGTGGTGGGACCGGGAGGCGCCACGAACGCGGCGGAACGGTAGTAGTCGAGCTCGCGGATCGACTCGAGGATGTCGGCGAGCGCGCGGTGACCGCCGTTCTTCTCCGGGGCGTTGAAGTAGATGCGGGGGAACCAGCGGCGGGCGAGCTCCTTGATGGAGGAGACGTCGACGTTGCGGTAGTGCAGGTGGCTGTCGAGCCGCGGCATGAACTTCGCGAGGAACATGCGGTCGGTGCCGATGGTGTTGCCCGCGAGCGGCGCGGTGCGGGCGGTGGGGACGTACGTGTGCACGTACTCCAGCACCTCGTACTCGGCCTCGGCCAGGCTCTTGCCGTTCGGGATCTCCTCGATGAGCCCGGAGGTCGTGTGCATCTCGCGGACGAAGTCGCTCATGTTGTCGAGCGCCGTCGCATCCGGCTTGATCACGATGTTGAGTCCGGGGTCGAGCACGTTCAGCTCGAAGTCGGTGATCACGACCGCGATCTCGACGAGCTCGTCGACCTCGAGGTCGAGTCCGGTCATCTCGCAGTCGATCCAGACCAGACGGTCCGAGGAGGTAGCCATGCCGTCGAGTCTAGTGCCGCCCTCCGACACGTCCGGGCGCGCCGGCCCAGCTGCCGACCGGCAGCGGCTGCGGGAGCTTGGGCCCGATCCCGTCGCCGAGCGAGATGCGCCGCAGCCGCCGGGCCACCCACGGCAGGGCGTGCAGGCGCAGCCACGTGCCCAGCGGGAGGTCGGGCTCGGCCGGGTCGTCGTCGAGGGCCGGGTGCCGCGGGGCGACCGCTCCGGGAGTACCCGCGGCCATCGAGGTCACCTCCGCGTACGGCACCCCGAGGGTGTGCGCGGCGTGGCTGGCGAGCAGCCGGTGCCCGCGGGCGCTCAGGTGGACGCGGTCGGCGGCCCACATCGCGGGGTCGCGGAACTCGCGCACGCCCCAGACGTCGAGCACGGTCGCGCGGTGATCCCGCGCGATGCTCCAGATGTTCGCGTTGAAGACGGCGGCCCGCCCGCGGAACGGCTTGAGGAAGAACGCGAACTGCGGGTCGAACAGGTTGGCGAGCAGCACGGTGGCGCCGCTGCGGCGGAGCGCGCCGACCCCCTCCTCCAGCCGGGCGGCGAGCAGGTCCGGGTCGGCGGAAGGGCTCATCAGGTCGTTGCCGCCGATGAGCACCGAGACGAGGTCGGGGCCGAGGGCGAGCGCCTGCGGGATCTGGTCGTCGACGACGTCGGCGATGCGCCGGCCGCGCACGGCGAGGTTGGCGAACTCGAGGGAGCCGCCGGCGAGCCCGGCGTCCCCGTCGAGGATGGCGGCGAGGCGGTCGGCCCAGCCGAGCCACCCACCCGGCCGGGCGGGGGCGGCGTCGCAGAGCCCCTCCGTGATCGAGTCTCCGAGGGCGACGTATCGCGTGAAGGTCGTTCGGCTCACGCTGCGATCCTGCGCCGCGCGGGTGACGGGCGGGTGACGCGCGCGGGCGGATGGGCCGATCGTCGCCGCGATTTCGCCGGACGTACACTGGCAGGGTGGATTCGACACCGGCCGTTGACCCCGCGGCAACCGGCGCGGACGTGCGCCTGACCCTCTATACCTCGGCGTTCTGCGAGCCGTGCATGCAGACGCGCGCGGTGCTCGCCGAGGCCGCCCGCCTCGTGCCGCGGCTGCGGGTGACCGAGCGCGATGTGGCCCGCAACACGGAGTCGGCGGAGGCCGACGGCATCCGCTCCACCCCGACGGTCATCGTCGCGGGTCCCGCGGGCGACGAGGTCTTCCGCGCGGAGGGCGTCCCGACCCTCAACCAGGTCCTCGCAGCCGCCGCGAAGGCCCTCTGACCGCACCGGAGCCGCCGAGCACAGGAAAAATGTCGTTCCAGCCGGCGCGTCGACGACGTTTTTCCTGTGCTCGGCGGCCGGTTGCGGGTGGGTGCCCCCGGCAGGAATCGAACCTGCGACCAAGAGATGAGAAGGGTCCTCGAGTAGTCGGTGAGGGCCCGCGGGCGCTAAGGGCGCATGCGACAATGAAGTTAGAGGTGTCCGCGGGTTC
>NZ_JBPGXM010000189.1:0-5026 GCF_056755495.1 Leifsonia sp. KNZ12-8B | reverse complement strand
AGATGTGTATAAGAGACAGGGTGCTCCACCACGGCGTGCGACTGCGCGACGACGCCGATGCGCCAACCGTGCTCGCGAGCCTGCTCGACCTGGACCGGTCCTACCTCGCGGTGCAGGGACCTCCCGGGACCGGCAAGTCGTACCTGGGCGCGCACGTGATCGCGCGGCTCGTCGCCGAGCACGGTTGGCGCATCGGCGTCGTCGCGCAGTCGCACGCCGTGGTGGAGCACCTGCTCGACCGGGTGGTCGCCGCCGGGCTCGACGCGGCGCGCGTCGGCAAGGTGCCGAGCGACGGCGCGGAGGCCCCCGCCTTCACCCCGCTCCGCGCCAACGGGCACCTGACCTTCGCGCAGGACAACGACGCGACGGGCTATGTCATCGGGGGCACCGCCTGGGACTTCGCCAACCCCGCGCGCATCCCGCGGGACAGCCTCGACCTGCTGGTGATCGACGAGGCGGGGCAGTTCTCGCTCGCCTCGACCGTGGCCGTCGGGGTCGCGGCGCGCAACCTCCTGCTGCTCGGCGATCCGCAGCAGCTGCCGCAGGTCAGCCAGGGGCGGCACCCGGAGCCGGTCGACGGCTCCGCGCTCGGCTGGGTCAGCGACGGGCACGACGTACTGCCCGCCGAGTACGGCTACTTCCTCGCCGAGAGCCGTCGGATGCACCCGGCCCTGGCCTCCGCGGTGTCGCTGCTCTCGTACGAGGGGAGGCTGCGCGCCCACCCGTGCGCGGCCGACCGGCACCTCACGGGCGTCACGCCCGGTCTGCACCCGGTGCCCGTCGATCACGTCGGCAACTCCACCGCGTCGCCGGAGGAGGCTCGTGTGGTCATCGAGATCGTCCGCGACGTGCTCGGGAGGTCGTGGAACGATCCGTCCGACGGTGTCGAGGACCAGCCGCTCGGCCCCGAGCAGGTCATCGTCGTGACGCCGTACAACGCGCAGCTGGCCGAGGTGCGGGCCGCGCTAGACGCCGAGGGGCTCACCGCGGTTCGCGTCGGAACGGTCGACAAGTTCCAGGGCCAGGAGGCCGCGATCGCCATCGTGTCGCTGGCCGCATCGTCGGCGGCGGACGTGCCGCGCGGGATGTCCTTCCTGCTCATGAAGAACCGGCTGAACGTCGCGATCTCCCGCGCCAAGTGGGCGGCCTACCTCGTGCATTCGCCCGAGCTGACCGAGTTCCTGCCAACGACCCCGGCCGGGGTGGGGGAGCTGAGCGCCTTCATCCGGCTCGTCGAGAGCGACGCCGGCGGCGACGACGAAAGCGGCGGCGAGAGCGACGCCGACGCTGGGGCGCGGCACGCGCATCCTGTCGCGGAGGCGGCCGGCGCGTTACGCTCGTGACGATGTCACCGGACGAGCTCGAGACCTTCGCCGCGCTGCGTCGCGCGCGCGATCTGATCGACCGCGACTTCGCGCAGCCGCTCGACGTGCCCACCATGGCGGCGCGGGCCTTCATGTCGCCGTCGCACTTCTCGCGCCGCTTCCGATCCGCCTACGGCGAGACGCCCTACAGCTACCTCATGACCCGGCGCATCGAGCGCGCCATGATGCTGCTGCGCGGCGGGATGAGCGTCACCGACGCGTGCATGGCCGTCGGCTGTACCTCGCTCGGGTCGTTCAGCTCGAAGTTCACCGAGCTGGTCGGCGAGACCCCGAGCGCCTACCGTGCTCGAGAGCATGCGGCCGTCGCCGCGATGCCCGACTGCATCGCGAAGCAGCGCTCGCGTCCGGTGCGCAGGCGAGCCTCCACCTCCTGAGAGCACAGTGCCCGCGTCGGCACGCGATCGAGCTGCTCGCGATCGAGCAGTTCGCGATCGAGCAGTTTTCGAGAAGCCGCGGTCGCGGCGGCGTCCCTAGAGTGACAGCCATGTCCATCTCACTCCAGTTCGCACACATCACCGTCCTCGACCCGGAAGCGTCGCTGCCCTTCTACCGCGACGCGCTCGGGCTCGACGTCCTCAACGACGTCGCCTCCGGAGGCCACCACTGGATCACGCTCGGCAGCGCCGATGCGGCCGGGACCCAGGTCGTGCTCTCCGACCCGTATGCCGGACGCTCGCAGGCCGACGGCGACGCCCTCCAGGAGCTGATCGTCAAGGGCGCCCTGTCGCCGGTCGTGTTCCGCACCGAGGACCTCGACACCGCGTTCGAGCGCATCCGCTCCTCCGGCGCCGAGGTGCTGCAGGAGCCGATCGAGCAGCCCTGGGGCCCGCGCGACTGCGCCTTCCGCGACCCGTCCGGCAACATGATCCGGCTGCTGCAGTCGGCGCCCGAGCCGCAGAACGCCTGAGCGGCGGGCCGCGGCCTCAGCCCGCCGGACGCGCCGACCCCGCCGGCCGCACCGACACCGGGACGAACTCGCGCACCGGGTGCGCCACCGTCGCGGCGCAGGTGCTGAGCAGCGGGTCCGACATCCGCTCGCCGACCTCCACGACGACGTGCCCGCCGTCGTGGGCGAGCTCCACGGTCCAGCCGTGCGGGTGCGGATGCTCGCTGACGACGGTGTACGCGTCGATCCGGTCGTCGCCCGACCGGGCGCGCGCATACGCCTCGGCCGCCTGGGCGACCGTCGTGAGCGCCGTGCGTCCGCGCAGGTAGCGCGGGTCGACGAGGCCGCGACGCTGCCGATCCACGACGTCCTCGGCGTCGTCCGCGGGCACCCGCCCGTAGAGCAGCCCGTGCGGGAACAGCACCATCGTCGCGGCGAACCGGTCCCCGCCGAGGTGGGAGCACTCCCACGTGTTCTCGGGATGCGCCTGCGCCAGCGCCTCCACCACCGGGCGTCCGCGCACGGCGCAGCACTGGTCGTGCCGGGCGTGGGTGCAGACGCAGTACAGGGGCTCGTCGCTCGGCTCGCCCGCGCTGCCGTCGAGGGGCAGGTCAAGGAGCGCCGCGGGATCGTCCACGCGACCCCAGCGGACCTCCTCGCGCCCCGGTCGTGCGTCGACCAGCGCCCACCGCCACGATGCCTGTGCGCGCCGCTCGCCGGCCCGGAGCCCGGTGCGGCGGATCGCGAGCGGGCGGATGCCCGCGGCCTCCGCCCGCGCGACGATCCGTGCCCCGAGCGCCGGGTCGAGCGCCGACTCCACGAACGCGTGCCGCCCCCAGCCGCTCTCGATCTCCACGAGCAGCCAGCGGTCGCCGCGACCGGCCGTGCCCGGCAGCGGGTCGTCGCGCTCGCGGGCGCGGTCGCTGCACGGCAGCCAGCCGGGCGTCCCGGGCGGGGGAGGGGCGGCCGCCGACGGCACGGCGCTCACGGCGACGCGCTCACGTCGCGGCGAGCACGACGACGCCCTCGCGCAGCAGCCGCCGGGCGACGACGACAGCGGACGCCTCGTCGATCCCCGGCAGGTCGCCGACCCGGACCGGCGTGCCGCCAAGGAGGCGTTCGACCGCGGCCCGCGCGGCGATGGGCAGCGCGATCGTCGCCCTGGTCAGCCGCACGGTCACTGTCTCGACCTCCGTCGTCACCCGCGGACGCAGGCCGGAGCGCGCCACGACGACGGTGTCCGCCGAGAGCGCGGCGGCCGCCTCCACGGTGGCGAGGGGTCGGACGGGTGCGGGCGGCGAGTCGCTGCGCCGGCGTGCGGCCAGCCGCCCGCTCACGGCGGCGGTCAGCGCCGGCAGCAGCCCGGGGTCGTCGAGCGCGGCGCGCAGCGCGTCGAGCGTGTCGTCGACGATCGGGCGCAGTGCCGTTGTGTCGTCCGGATCGAAGCCGAGCGGGAGGGAGGCGCGCAGCGCGGCCGCGTCGGCGGCGCGGGCGATCGCCTCCTGCACGATCTCGTGGCGGGTGTATGCCGCGACGCCGATCGTGAGGTGCACCGAGATGCCGCCGAGCGCCTCCGCCGAGTGGATCCAGCCGCGCGGCAGGTAGAGCGCGTCGCCCGGCCGGAACACCTCGTCGATGGCGGGAGCCTCCTGCGCGCGGGCCGCCACGGCCTCCCGGTGATCGCTCCACGGCTGGTCGCGCAGCGGGTCGGGGTGCACCGGCTCGTGGATGCGCCAGTGCTTCTCGCCCGCGATCTGCAGCACGAACACGTCGTGCACGTCGTAGTGCGGGTCGAACCCGCGCGAGGAGGCCGGGGTGATGTACGCGTTCACCTGACTGGGGTGCCCGAGCTCGGCCGACAGCCGGCGGGTGAACTCCGCGATCGGCGGCCAGGTGCGGTGCAGGCCCTGCAGCACGAGCGTGGCGCCGGCGGCGAACTCGGCCAGCACCTTCTCGGACGAGAGCTGGTCGCCGACCTCCGCCCCGAACCCGCCCGGGGCCGTGAAGCGGGCGGGCGGCAGGACCTCACCCTCCTTCGCCATGCGCACGAAGGGGGTGCGCAGCGCGCGCGAGGAGACGAGCTCGTCGACGTCGTCGCTGCTGAACAGGTCGGAGAAGTCCTGCCCGAGCTCCGCGGCCCGGGTGAACAGCGGCCGCTGCGCCCAGTGCTCGCGGGCGAACGCATCACGACCGATCGCCATGCAGCGCGAAAGCGCGGGCCGGTCGCCCGGCCCGCGCTCGTCCGTCGCCATCAAGCGGACCCGTCGGCTCCGCCGTCGTGGCCGCCGGGGTTGGCGCCGCCGTCCGCGGGGCCTTCGCCGCCGGCCGAGCCGTCTGCGCCGCCGTCGTGGCCGCCGGGGTTCGCGCCGCCGTCCGCGGGGCCTTCGCCGCCGGCCGAGCCGTCCGCTCCGCCGTCGTGGCCGCCGGGGTTCGCGCCGCCGTCCGCGGGGCCCTCGCCGCCGCCGGCCGCGCTCGTCGTGATGTCGTCGTCGTCGATCGAGCTCATGGAGCCTCCTTGTCGTGCCGCCTGTGCCGCGCCGCGCGGGTCGCGCCGACGCTGACACGGCTCACACTACGCGTGCGGCAGGAGGCCTCCAAGACCCGCCGGTGACGGCGAGGCGTCACATTTCGGAACGGTTTTTGACCCGCGGCGGGCCGGTTGAGATGCTCGATGAGCCGCCAACCGTCCGCCGGCATCACATCCCCTTTTCACAAGAGAGAGGCATCGCCATGTCCGAGGCCACCCCGCCCACCC
>NZ_JBPGXM010000188.1:0-5062 GCF_056755495.1 Leifsonia sp. KNZ12-8B | reverse complement strand
GCACCGCCCGCACCGCCCGCACCACCTCCCGCTCCATCCGGCCGGACGCCGAGCGTCCCGAAGACAGAGGTCCCCATGCCCCCACTCGGCGGATTCGTCCTCCTACCCGTCGCCGTCATCCTCATCGTCGCCGTGCTCACCCGGCGCACACTCTTCGCCCTGCTGTGCGGCACCGTCGTCGGCGCCGCGCTCATCGGCGGCTGGGGTGCGTTCGACACCTGGGTCGAGTACGTCGGCAAGTCGCTCGCCAACGAGACCGCCCAGTGGCTGCTGCTCATCGTGGTGCTGTTCGGGATGCTGATCACGCTCTACGAGAAGTCCGGCATCGTCACCGACTTCGCCCGCTGGACGGAGCGCTTCGTGAACTCGCGGCGCAAGTCGACCATCCTCACGTTCCTGCTGTCGATCGTGCTGTTCGTCGACGACTACCTCAACGTGCTCACCGTCGGCACCTCGATGAAGTCGGTGACCGATCGCTACCGGGTGCCGCGCACCCAGCTGGGCGCGATCATGAAGCTGACCGCCGCGCCGATCGCCGTGATCGTGCCGGTCTCGACCTGGGCGCTGTTCTTCGCCGGCCTGTTCGAGGCGCAGGACGTGACCGTCGGCGGCAGCGGGTTCGGCGCGTACCTCCAGTCCATCCCCTACATCTTCTTCGGCTGGATCGCGCTCGTGCTCGCCCTGCTGCTGAGCGCCGGCTGGCTGCCGCGGGTCGGCGCGCTGCGGAAGGATGCGCTGCGCGCCGAGCGCGACGGCGACGTCTTCCCGGTCGGCACGACCGACGAGGAGCGTCGCGCGGAGGGCGCCGCCCTGCTCGCCGAGATCGAGGCGGACGACCCGGACGGCTCCACCGCCCAGCGCGTCGCGGTGCAGACCAGGGTCGCGCCCCTCACCGGACGGAAGCCGCAGGCGTGGCCCTTCCTGCTCTCGATGATCACGCTCGTCGGCGTGACCGTGTTCACCGAGACCAACGTCGTCAAGGGCACCGCCGCCGCGCTCCTGGTGACGGCCGTCATCGCCCTCCTGCAGCGGCGCCTCACCGTCCGCGGCCTGCTCGACGCCGCCATGGAGGGCGTGGGCAGCATGCTGTTCGTCGTCGTGCTCACGGTGCTGGCGTTCATGGTGCAGGAGATGAACATCCACCTGCAGCTGGCCGAGTTCGTCATCCACGTCACGGAGCCCGTGCTCACCCCCGGGCTGCTGCCGGCGATCGTCTTCGCGGTGTGCGGCGTGTACGCCTATGCGACCGGATCGTTCTGGGATCTCGCCGCCGTGGTGACGCCCGTGGTGCTGCCGCTGGCCATCGCGCTCGGCAGCGACCCGATCCTGGCGGGGGCCGCCGTCTTCTCCGGCGCGGCGCTCGGCAGCACGACCTGTCTGTACGGCGACGGCATCATCCTGGCCTCGCGGTCCATCGGCATCAAGCCCATGAACCTGATGGTGGCGATCCTGCCGTACGCGGGCGTCGCGGCCGGGCTCTCGTTCATCCTGTATCTGATCGTGGGTCTCGCGGGGGCCTGATCGGAATAGATCCGGAGGCGGCGCGCTTCTTTCTTGAGTACACTCAAAAATGAGCACACTCAAGAAAGAGGCCCGATCGTGAAAGCCATCCTCCTCACCTCCTACAAATCACCCCTCGCGACGGGCGAGGTCGCCGAGCCCGCCGTCGGGCCGCATGACGTGCTCGTCGAGGTGCGGGCCGCCGGCCTGAACCAGCTCGACGAGAAGCTCCGGGCGGGGGAGTTCACGCAGCTCGTGCCGCTCGAACTCCCCGCGGTCCTGGGGCACGACGTGGCCGGGACCGTCGTGGAGGTCGGCGCGGAGGTGCGGTCGTTCGCCCCGGGCGACGCCGTCTACGGACGGGTGCGCGACGGGCGCATCGGCACCTTCGCCGAGCGGATCGCGGTGGACGAGAGCGACCTGGCTCCCCTCCCCGCTGCGCTCTCGATGACGGAGGCGGCCTCCCTGCCGCTGGTGGCGCTGACCGCCTGGCAGGCGCTCGTCGTGCGGGCGGACGTCCAGCCGGGCCAGAAGGTGCTCATCCATGCGGGCGCCGGGGGAGTGGGGTCGATCGCGATCCAGCTCGCGAAGCGCCTCGGCGCGACGGTCGCCACCACCGCGAGCGGGGCGAACGCGGAGTTCGTGCGCACGCTCGGCGCCGACCTGGTGATCGACTACCGCTCGGAGGACTTCGAGCAGCTGCTCTCCGGCTACGACGTCGTGCTCGACGGCGTCGGCGGCGAGAACCTCATGAAGTCGCTGCGCATCCTGCGCCCCGGCGGCCGGGCCATCGGCATCGCCGGCCCGCCCGACCCGGCCTTCGCCCGCCGGCTCGGCCTCAACCCGGTGCTGCGCGCGGGCATCGCCGCGATCAGCCGGAGCGTGCGCCACGCGGCGAAGCGGCTCGGCGTCGACTACTCGTTCCTCTGGATGTCGGCGAGCGGGGAGCAGCTGCGCGAGATCTCCGCGCTGGTCGAG
The DNA here is from genome assembly GCF_056755495.1 of Leifsonia sp. KNZ12-8B. Lineage (NCBI taxonomy): Bacteria > Bacillati > Actinomycetota > Actinomycetes > Micrococcales > Microbacteriaceae > Leifsonia > Leifsonia sp. KNZ12-8B. The sequence goes on along the minus strand of NZ_JBPGXM010000188.1, from coordinate 2,584 downwards.
TCGGGCGCGATCCGGCCGATCGTGGGCCGGGTGGTCGGCTTCGACGACATCCCCGCGGCCGTCGGGGGACTCGGGAGGGGAGGGGTCCGCGGCAAGGTCGTGGCCGCCATCCGGTCCGACGACGCCCGCGGCTGACCGGGCCTGCGTGGGCCGGCGGACGGGCTAGGGTGTCACCTGTCGTTCCGAGAGGGGATGAGATGACCGCCACCCCCGCCGCGCCCGGCCGGCGCGAGCGCAACAAGCAGGAGAAGCTCGACCGGATCATCGCGGCGGCCGGGGCCCTGTTCGCCGAGCGGGGCGTCGACGACGTCACCACCCAGGAGATCGCCGCCGCGGCGGACATCGGCGCCGGCACCCTGTTCTTCTACGCCCGGACCAAGGGCGAGCTCCTGCTGATGGTGCAGAACGCCCTCTACGCGGAGGCGCTGGAGGAGGGCCGCGCGGCCGCCGCGAACGCGGACGACCCGGTGGAGGCGGTGCTCGCGATCGCCACGCCGGTCATCGACTGCAACCGCGTCCAGGTCGAGAACGGCCGCACGTACCTCCGCGAGATGGTCTTCGGCGACCCGGCCGAGCCGCATCACGCCACCGCGCTCGCGATCGTCGCCGACACGGAGCGGGCGATGGCCGAGGCGATCGCCCGCGCCTCCGGCTCCACGGTGGAGGACGCCGCCGCCCTGGCGCACATCGTGTCGGCGATCCTCTTCCTGGCGATGGCCGCGAGCCCCGCGGGCGTCACGGCCGAGAGCATCCGGGAGGACGTGCGGCGGCAGGTCCGGGTGCTGCTCCGCTCGCCTGCGGGGTGACCGAACGTGTCCCTGATGAGGACATCCTCGGTGGGAGTGTACGGAGCGCCGATCGGCCCTCCGTGCGGTGAAGTGGACAGTACCGAACGAAAGAGCAGGTGCTGGTCATGTCGGAGAGCCGCAAGCTGGGTCGCGCCGGAGCGTATTGGACGGCGGCCGCCGTCGCCCTGATCGCGCTGTGGACGAGCGGGGCGCCGAGCACCTCGTATCCCCTCTACTCCGACCTGTGGCACCTCGACCCGGTGATCATCACCGCGGTGTTCGGAACGTACCCGCTCACCCTGGTCGTCACCCTCCTCACGACCGGCAGCCTGAGCGACTACGTCGGCCGGCGGGTGGCGATCCTGTTCGGTGTGCTCGGGATGCTGCTCGGGACGCTGCTCTTCGCGGTCGCGGTGGACGTCGAGATGCTCTTCGCCGGCAGGGCGCTGATGGGCGTCGGCGTCGGTCTGGCGTTGAGCCCGGCCAGCGCGGCCGTGCTGGAGTTCAGCAAGCCCGGCCGGGCGCGGGCGGCCGCCTCGGTGACCACCGCGGCGACCGCGCTCGGGGTGGTGCTCTCGACGCTGGTCGGCGGAGTGCTCGTCCAGTACGGGCCCTTCCCGCTGGCGTTGGATTTCTGGGTGCTCGTCGCGGTGATCGCGAGCGTCGGTGCGTTCGCCCTGTTCCTCCCCGAACCGTCCGGCGCCCGGTCGGAGGGCCGCTGGCGACCGCGGGTCGACGTGCGCGTTCCCCGGGGCCAGCGGATCATCTTCACCACCGCCGCGATGGCGGCCGCCGTCGCCTACATGACCGGAGGGATCATGCTGGCTCTCGGCGCCAGCATCGCGCGGGATCTGCTCGGGCAGCAGAACACGCTGATCGTCGGCTGCCTGCTGGCGACGATGTTCGTCGTCGCGGGCGTCCTCGCCGTCGTCGCGCGCCGATCGAGCCCGCGGGTGTCGATGCGAGCCGGTGGGCTGCTCGCCATCGCGGCCTTCGTGGTGCTGGCCGCGTCGGCGACGCTCGGTTCGACGGTGCTGTTCGTCGTCGCGGCCGCGCTCGGAGGCGGGTCATACGCGACGGCGTTCTCCGGCGGACTGAGCTACGTCAGCATCCACGCGCCGGCGCAGCATCGCGCAGGGGTGATCTCGGCCTTCTATCTGGCCGCCTACGCGTCCCAGGGTCTGATCGCCGTGGTCCTCGGACTGATCGCGACATCGTCGGGCCTGCTCCCGGCGGTGTTCGCCGGTGCGTGCGTCATGGTCGTGCTGTCCGCCGCGATGGTGCTTCTGACGTTCGTGCGCCGGCACCGTCGTGGGGCTCCGTCGACGAGCGCGCTGGCTGCGATCCCGAGCGGTTCAGCATGAAGTCCCTCAGCACCACCGCGTGGTTGACCTCGGGGTCGTGCGCCGCGTAGATCAGGGTGACCACGGGGTGCTCGTCGATGATCCTCTGGAGCTCGTCCACCGCCGTGCTGTTCGCGTCGAGCTCCGCGTCGTACCGCCGGGCGAACTCCGCGAGCCTGTCCGGGTCGTGGTCCCACCATGTGCGGAGTGCGCTGCTGGGGGCGATGTCCTTCAGCCAGTCGTCGACGTCCGCCTCCTGATGCGTCTCGCCTCGGGGCCAGAGCCGGTCGACGAGCACGCGGTACCCGTCGGCGGGGTCGGCAGGAGCGTAGACGCGCTTGATGTTCAGCGTTCCCATCGGTGGTCACATGGACCGGGTGATCAACGCGGAGTGCGACGTGCTGCGCGACGAGGGCGAGGCATACGCCTCCAAGCTCCGCGCGGCGGGCGTCG
>NZ_JBPGXM010000187.1:0-5067 GCF_056755495.1 Leifsonia sp. KNZ12-8B | reverse complement strand
GTCAGGGGCGGGAGGCGGGCGGCGTCAGCTGCGCCGCCTCCTCCAGCGCGGGCAGCGCGGCCGCGATCGCTCGGCGCTGCGCCGGCGTCAGCTCCGCGAGCACGGCCGACACGGCGCGGGCGCGGTCGCTGCGGGCCTCCAGGAGCAGTCGCAGGCCTGCGTCGGTACCCGAGACGAAGAACGACCGGCCGTCCTCGGGGTCGGGCGAGCGCTCGACGAGGCCGCGTCCCTCCAGGTCGGAGATCACCCGTGTGATGGTCGGCGCGGCGACGATCTCGATCGCCGCCAGTTCGCTCGGCCGCAGCGGGCCGCGGCGCACGATGGTCGAGAGCGCCGACAGCTGGCCGTGGCTCAGGCCGCCGGTGGAGGAGCGGATGCGGCGGTTCAGCCGGCCGATCGCGAGGGCCAGGCGGCCGGGGACGTCGTCGTCCTCGGCCGTCGGCCGTTCCGTACCGTCACGCTCGGTTCGCACCGACTTCCTCGCCTTCGTCGCTGGTCGACCGCGCGGGCGCCGCGGTCTCCCCATGAACATACTTGGCTCCGCCGAGGAACGACGCCACGGCTCCGATGATGCTCATGATGGCGGCCGCCCAGAACACGACGACCAGGCCGTCGTGGAAGGGACCGGAGATCAGCTGCGGGAAGAACTCCTTGCCGACGAGTGTGGCGCCGTCCACCTTCGGGCTGTCGAGGATCCCGGTCGGCCCGAGGAGGCTCTGGATCGGGTTGTAGCCGAGGAAGGCGGCGAACAGGCTGCCGACCGGCGGCGTCTGCCCGATCTGCGCGGCGACCGTCTGCGGCACCCCGTGCGAGGTGAGACCCTGGGTCAGCGCGGTCGGGAGGCTCGTCGACAGGCCCGCGATCATCAGCGAGAAGAAGATGCCGATCGAGAGCGAGCTTCCGGCGTTGAGGGCGACGCCCGCCATGCCGGAGGCCGCGCCACGCTCGTTGGCGGGCACGCTGTTCATGATCGCCGTGCGGTTCGGCGACGAGAACAGGCCGGAGCCGACGCCGTTCAGGCCGGTCAGCACCGCGAACTCCCAGTAGTCGAAGTTCACCGGGATGAGCAGCAGCCCGATGAAGGTGGCCGCGACCAGCGCGAGGCCGACCGTCGCGAACGCCCGCGCGCCGAACCGGTCGGAGAGCGCCCCCGAGATCGGGCCGGCGATGAGGAAGCCGATCGTGATCGGCAGCATGTAGATGCCCGCCCACAGCGGCGTCGACTCGTAGCTGTAGCCGTGCAGCGGCAGCCAGATGCCCTGCAGCCAGATGATCAGCATGAACTGGAGGCCGCCGCGGCCGATGGAGGCGAGGAGGCCGGCGAAGATGCCGGACGAGAAGGCGCGGATGCGGAACAGCTTCATGTCGAACATCGGCGACGGCACCCGGCGCTCGACCAGCACGAACGCGACGAGCAGCAGGATGCCGGCCGCGATCGCGCCGATCACCCACGGGTTGCCCCAGCCCTGCGAGCTGTCGTCGTAGGGCTGGATGCCGTACGTGATGCCCGTGAGGAGGGCGACCAGGCCGATGCCGAAGGTCGCGTTGCCGAGCCAGTCGATCCTCCCCGGGTTCTTCTGCCCGACCTCGTGCAGCGACTTGTACGACCAGATGGTGCCGATGACGCCGAACGGCACGGACACGAAGAACACGGCCCGCCAGTCCACCTCGGCCAGCACCCCGCCGAGGATGAGGCCGATGAAGCTGCCCGCGATGGCGGCGACCTGGTTGAGGCCGAGCGCGAAGCCGCGCTTGTGGGCGGGGAAGGCGTCGGTCAGGATCGCGGTCGAGTTCGCGAACAGCATCGCGCCTCCGACGCCCTGCACGAATCGCCACGCGATCAGCCACAGCGCGCCAGGTCCGCCGGTGAACGGGTCGAGGCACAGCGCGATGGCGGCGACGGTGAAGATGACGAAGCCGAGGTTGTAGATGCGCACGCGCCCGAACTGGTCGCCCATCCGGCCGAACATGACGACGAGCACGGCGGTGACGAGCATGTAGCCCATCAGCATCCACAGCAGGTAGGAGACGTTGCCCGGCTCGAGCGGGTTGAGCTCGATGCCGGTGAAGATCGCGGGCAGCGAGATGATCACGATCGACGAGTTGATCGTCGCCATGAGCATGCCGAGCGTGGTGTTCGAGAGGGCGACCCAGCGGTAGTGCGGGTGGTCCTTGGTGAAGATGCCGGAGCGGGGCACGGGGAGTACGGGTCCTTTGCGATCGATCGTCGCGCGACGCTGCGCAAAGCGGGGCGGGCAGGTTGTTGCGGTGGGTTAACTATATGCCCGTGCTATGGAATTCGGGAGGGTGGGCTGCGTAAGCGAATCGTTGCAGCCGTTTCGCGGCCGGTCCGGCGGCCGCGCCTCCTCCGTAGCGTCGGGGTCATCACCGACGACCGACCCGAAGGAACACACCATGACGTCCACCCACGTCCGCCGGAGACCGCGATCGCAGAGGCGCGCGATCCTCCCGCTGGGCGCCGCCGTACTCGCCGCCGCCCTGCTCGCGCCCGCCGTCGGCACTCCTGCCTATGCGGAGACCGTGGCCGGAGGCCCGCTCGCCGCGGTCCAGGCGCCGACGGAGGAGGGTGCGGCCCCTGCTGCCGACCCGGCGCCGGCGGAGCCCGCCGAGCCCGCGCCGAGCGAGCCGAGCGAGCCCACCGACCCGGCACCAACCGAGCCGACCGAGACGACGGACCCGGCACCGACCGAGCCCACGGACCAGGCACCGGCCGAGACCACCGACCCGGCGCCCACCGAGCCCACCGACCCGGCGCCGACCGACCCGGCGCCGACCGACCCGGCACCCACCGAGCCGGCGCCCACCGACCCGGCACCCACCGAGCCGGCGCCGACCGACCCGGCACCCGCTGAGCCCGCCGACCCCACTCCGCCGGTCTTCGCCGCGACGACGCCGGTGCCGGGCGGGATCTACTCCATCAACGAGACGATCACGGTCGACTTCTCGTGCTCCGACCCCGAGTCCGGTGTCGAGAGCTGCGAGCTCTACGACCCGCTGCGGCACACCAGCGTCGGGATCGGCGAGCAGATCCAGTTCCCCGCCGGCTCCTACGAGTGGATCGGCACCGTCGTCAACGGCGCGGGCATCGAGACGGTCCAGCGCATCCCCTTCACGTTCGCCTTCCTCGGCGAGGACACGACCGCGCCGACCGTCGCGACCGACTTCATCACTCCACCCACGGGGTGGACCTCGCGCGGACAGGTGACCTTCGTGGCCGACGACGACGAGTCGGGCGTCAAGGAGCTCACGGCGACCAACGGCACGATCACCCGCTCGGACTGGTCGCCCTGGATGTACTTCTCACTCGAGGAGGGCGAGAACGCGTTCGAGTACTGGGCGGTGGACCAGGTCGGCAACGAGAGCGAGCACAAGACGCTCGTCGTGTGGGCCGACCACACCGCACCGACCCTGACCATCGACGAGATCGGACGCCCCGGGCCCGACGGCACGCGGCTCCTCGACGTCGGCGAGGCCGCGCGCTTCGGATACGACGCGGAGGACGCGCTCTCGGGCGTGTGGACCCGGACGAGCACCATCCCGGACGGCGAACCGATCGACACCTCGAAGGATGCCGTCGTCACGCTCACCGCGACGGTGCTGGACCAGGCGGCCAACCGGACCGAGCGCTCGGTCACCGTGGTGATCGGCGACCCGCAGCCGCCGACCGAGCCGACGGATCCGACCGATCCCACCGACCCCACGGACCCGACCGACCCGGCCGATCCGGCCGACCCGACCGATCCCTCCGGCCCGGTCATCCCGGTCCCGAACGGCCAGGGCGGCCCGAACGGTCCCGTGACCCCCACCAGCCCGATCATCCCGGCCGGTCCGTCCCCGGTGCGCCCGGCCGGTGCGCTCGGTGACCCGCTCACGTCCGACGCGTCCGCCGAGCTCGCGCAGACCGGTTCGGAGGTGCCGTACGGGGCGCTCCTCCTGATCCCGCTCGGGATGGCGATCCTCGGGGCGATCGCGATGACGCTCGGCTCGAAGCGCCGCGCGACCCGCTGATCCTGGCGCGAAGGGTCGGCTCCGCTCCCGCGGGGCCGACCCTTCGTCGTGTCCTGACCGTCGCCGCGCCGACCGCGCGGCTCTCGGCAGAATGGAGACCGATGTCCGCCTCCCCCGCCTCCGACCTGCCCGCCCTGCTGCGCGCGAGCGAGCTGAACCTCGCCGGCCACGCCGCGCTCCTCCACCAGGCGGTGCCCGGAGCGACCGTCGCCCGCTTCGGCGACTTCCAGGTCGCCGACAGCGGACTGCAGCACGACACGTACAACACCGTCTCGCGGGCCGCCTTCGAGCGCGGCTTCACCGCCCAGGACGTCGCCGTCATCGGCGACCGGGTCCGCGCGACCGGCCGACCCTTCTCGTGGTGGGTCGCCGACGAGGCCGCGCTTCCGGAGGCGATGGCGCTGCTGCCGTCGGCGGGGTTCCATCCTGGCGAGACGGAGGAGGCGATGGCCGTCGCGATCGACGAGGTCACCCTCCCCGCCTCCACCGGGCCCGCCGAGGTCCGGCGGGTGCGGACGCGCGACGACCTCCGCGCCTACGCCGCCGTCCTCGCCGCGAACTGGGACCCGCCCGCGACCGAGGTGGAGCGGTTCCTCACACTCGCGAGCGGCTCCCGCGGCTGGGCGGACGACCCGCGCAGCCGCTTCTACCTCGCCCTGCTCGACGGTGTCCCGGTCGCCGGGGCGGAGGTGTTCCTCGGCGCGGGCGTCGCCGGCGTCTACGGTGTCGCGACCCTGGAGGCCTACCGCGGACGCGGCCTCGGCACGCAGCTGATGGCGGCGGCCCTCCGCGGAGTCCGGGACGAACCCGTTCCCCAGGCACCCGCCCGCTGGGCCGTGCTGCAGGCGACCGAGGACGGCGGCTCGCTCTACCGGCGGTTCGGCTTCCGAGAGGTCGGCACCTGCACCGAGTTCGCGTTCACGGGGTGATGTCGTCGCGGCCGGGGGGCGGGCGCCCCCCCCCCCCCCCCCCCGCGCCCCCCGCCCCCCCCCCCCCCCCCCCCCCCCCCCCGCCCCCCCCCCCCCGCCCCCCCCCCCC
>NZ_JBPGXM010000186.1:0-5073 GCF_056755495.1 Leifsonia sp. KNZ12-8B | reverse complement strand
CCCCCCCCCCCCCCCCCCCCCGCCCCCCCGCCCGCCCCGCCCGGGGGCCCCCGCGCCCCCCCCCCCCCCCCCCCCCCCCCCGGCGGCGGGGGCGCGGGCCCCCCCTTCTGCGTGAGCGGTGTACCCTCCGTGGCGACCGACACGAGAGGAGAACCGGATGGACGACCGCATCCCCGAGGAGGGCGTCGAGGACGAGAGCATCGGCGAGAGCGACGCCGGTGACACGGCCGGCTGGGCCGACACCGACTCCGGCGACGTCGACTACGCCCTCGACGACCCGATCGCCGAGAAGGAGTTCGCCGACGACCTGGTGACGAACGACGCCGTGGCCGGCGAGACGGTCTGGTCCGGCGCCGGCGACGGCAACGACGGCCCGACCGGAGGCTCCCCCCGCGAGGCCGAGCCGGTCTACGACGAGCACGACCCGCAGGACGACCTCGACGAGGGCGTGCTGACCGAGGACGACGTGGAGGAGGAGGGCATCTAGGGCTTCGCCTCCACCGCCTCCACCACCCCGCGCGCGCTGCGCTCCAGGAAGCCGACGATCTCCTCCGCCGGGAGGTCGGTGCCGAGCGCGGTCTCGACGAGGGCCTCCTCGGCGAACGCGATCCAGGAGCGCAGCGCGATGCGCAGCAGGGGCGTGTCGGGCGCGCCCAACTCCAGGAACACGGTGATGACGCGCTGCGCCTGCTCGGCGCGCGCCTCCTCCACCACCTCCCGCACCTCGGTGTCGACGCTGGCGACACCGCGCACGAGCGAGTAGAAGGTGCCGCCGTGCTCGCGCACGAACGCCACGATCCGCGCCAGGGTGTCGTGCAGGCGGTCGAGCGGCGCCAGGTCGGGCACCGGCTCCGTGGCGTGCAGCATGCTGTCGCGGGCCGTGCGCACGACCTCCCTGTGCAGCCCCTGCTTCGAGCCGAAGTAGTGGAACAGGAGGCCGCGCGAGACGCCCGCGCGCGCCGAGAGCTCCTCGATCGTCAGCTCGTCGAGCGGGCTGTCGGCGAGGAACGCGACCCCGAGCGCGACGAGCTGGGCCCGCCGCTCGTCGGGCGTGAGCCGCGTGCGCCGATCCGCATCCATGCGCCGAGCCTATCGACCGGCCGGGCTGCGCCTGCTGCCGGGATCGGGCGACCACGCTATTGACAGCTCGTCAATAACGGCTAGGCTCGCACACGGACCTGGCCGCGCCGGTGCTGTCAAGTCCCCCGAACAGGAGGATCGATGAAGTTCCGCTCCCTGACCCGCAGCCACGGCGGCCGCATCGTGCTGGCCGCCGTTCCCGTCGCCGTGGTCTCCACGCTGCTCATGACCGGCGTCGCACAGGGCGCCGTCCCCGTCTCGTTCGCGGTCTCGGGCAGCCAGTTCCAGATCAGCGCGTCGAAGCTGGAGGGCAGCGGCTTCTCGCAGTACGCCGGCGTCGCCCCCGACACCGCGGGCACCGAGCACCAGGTCGCGATCGCCAACATCAAGTCCGCGACCCTGTCCGACCTCTGCCAGGCGGTCGTCACCGACACGCCGCTCGGCAAGGTCGGGATGCTGATCACCGCGGGCGGCGGCGGAAGCCCCGCCTCGGCCTCCGACCTGCAGATCGGGATGACGGACCTGCAGGGCGACTCGGAGTTCTCCAACATCCGCATCGGCGTCGACGCCTCCACGGTCAACACCACGGCGAAGGGCACGGCGGGCGACTTCGCGCAGGACGCCGACACCGTCTCCATCACCGACCTCAAGCAGACCGCGTGGTCGACGCAGGCGTCGGTCTTCACGCTGACCGGCATGCACGTGCAGCTGACGGACGGGACGAAGACGTGCTTCTGACCGGTGGCGGATCGCGCACCGCGCGGGCCTCGCACGCGGGGCGCAGCGGCGGGCGCTGGGAGAGGTTCCGCAACTGGCGCCGGGGCCGGCCGTTCACCGGCGGCCTGTTGACGGCGCTGGGCGGGGTGGAGCTGTTCTTCTCCGGGCAGCTCGACATCGGCCGCATCCACGTGCAGCTCGGCATCGAGGGGCTGCAGGCCACGATCATCCCGATCCTGCTCGTCGTGCTGGGCGTGCTCGTGATCGCGATGCCGGCGCACCGCATCTTCTACGGCGTGATCGCGCTCGCGGTCGCGGTGTACTCGCTCGTCGGCGTGAACCTCGGCGGCTTCTTCATCGGGATGCTGCTGAGCACGGTCGGCGGGATCCTCACGGTCGCGTGGATGCCGAAGGAGCCGGGCGCCGGCGTTGCGGACCCCGCCTCCCGAGCCGGGGAGGCCGAGCAGCGGAGCGCCGAGGCGTGACCCGGTCTCGTCCCGGCCGGCTGCTGGGCGCCCTCGTCGCCTGCGCCGCGGTCGCGGTGGCCGGTCTGGGCGCGGCGCGCGTCCCGACGGCCGCCCCCGCCGCGCTGTGCATCCCGATCCTGCTCCCGTGCAGCTCCCCGACACCGACGCCCGGTCCGAGTGGAGGCGGCGGCGCCGATCCGACGCTCCCGACGCTTCCGCCCGTGCCCGGCACCGGCTCCGGCGGCCCAGGAGGTTCCGGAGACTCAGGAGGCGGCGCCGCATCCCCGACCCCGACGCCCGGCGCCACCGCCGCGCCGACCCCGGCACCCACCGCGACACCCACCGTGACACCCTCGGGCCCGGCCGCCGGAGCGCCTGTCTTCGCCCAGCCGCCCGCGCAGCTCGGCAGCCGTTCGCTGTCGTTCACCGGCCTCCCGCTCGTCGACGTCGTCACCGTGCCGCTCGCGGACGGCAGCCGCATCCCGGTGCTCGAGCTGAGCGCCGACAGCATCACCGTCGACGGGTTCAGCCTCACCGTGCGGAAAGAGACCGGCCCGGTGCTCGCGACCACCGCCGACCGCATGGCGCTGCGCGGCCACGTGCACGTCTACATCGACTCCCTCACCGCCACCGACGAGGAGGGACGCTCGGTCACCATCGGCGCCGCCACTCCCCCGCCGGCGGACGGCCTCCCGCCCCAGCTGGTGAAGGTCACGCTCGGCCTGGTCGGCGTGACGGCGGACTCCATTTCGTTCACGAAACCGCACCAGCACCTGGCGGAGTAGCGCGGGCGGTCGCTCCGCCGTTCAGCGGCCGCGCCGCAGCCGGCGCCGCTCCCGCCGGCTCATCGCGGCGAGCGCTTCCTGCTCCGCGCGCCGACGCGCCTCGGCCTCCCGCAGCCGCTCGGTCCTCCGCTCGTGCCACGCCGCCACCTCGGCCTCGACGTCACGCGTGGAGGTCACGACCGGCGGCCCGCCCTGCAGCTGGCGCCTGGCCTCCACGACGCGTCGGTTGAAGTCGTGGAGGTGGTCGCGCACCGCCCGCTCGGAGCCCAGGGCGTCGAGCTTCGCGTGCAGCTCCTTGTCCTCGGTGCGCAGCGTGAGGGCGGGCGGGCCGAGGCCGGTCAGCTGCTCGCGCTCGATCTTGCGGCGGATCCACCAGTCCGGGTCGTGCGTGCCGGTGAGACCAGGCAGCGGTTTGCCGGCGCCGGGCAGGTCGTCGAAGTCGCCGCGGCGGATCGCCTGCTGGATCGCGTTCTCGATGATGTGCGCCCGCTGGTCCATGGTCGGCTGGCCGGCGTTCGACTCCTCCACCTCTTCGCCGCGCGCCTCCGCGTCGCGGCGCAGCCGGTAGCGGACGGCCTCCAGCCGGGGATCGCTGTCGCGCGCGGGCTCGCGCCTGGTGCGGTCGGCCATGCCTCCACAGTACGCCGCCGATCACGGCCGTTCTGCGCCGCCGCATCACGCGCCGCGGCGGCCGCGCGCTGCCCGGTGTCGGTGCCCGTGAGGGTGCCCCGTGTGGGTGCCCCGTGTCGGCGCCCCGCGCTAGCGTCGGGCCATGCAGGACTTCCGTATCGCCGTCCCCGACGACGACCTCGCCGATCTCGACCGGCGGCTGGCCGCTGCGATCCTGCCCGAGCCGACCCCAGGCGTCGACTGGTCGCGCGGCATCCCGCCCGCTGTTCTCGCCGACCTGGTCGCGCAGTGGCGGGAGCGCTTCGACTGGCGGGCCCACGAGCGCCGGCTCAACGGCTACGAGCAACGGCTGGTGGAGGTCGACGGCTGCGCGATCCACGCGCTCGTGATCCGCGGCGGGCGGCCCGGCAGCCTCCCGGTCGTCGTGACGCACGGCTGGCCGTACTCGTTCGTCTCGATGCTCGCGCTCGCGGAGGCGCTGCGCGGCGAGGTCGACGTGGTGGTCCCCTCGCTGCCCGGTTACGGGTTCTCGGGGGTGCTGCCCGAGCCGTTCACCGGCGCAGCCGTGGCCGCGCGCTGGCACGGGCTGATGGTCGCGCTCGGCTACGACCGCTACCTCACCTACGGCGAGGACGTCGGCGCCGAGGCGAGCGACTGGCTCGCGGCGACCCGGCCGGAGGCGGTGGCCGGGATCGTGGCGTCCCACGCGTCCTTCTCGGCGCGCGAGCGGCCGGGCGTCGAGCTCACCGACGAGGAGCGCGCCTTCCTGCAGAGCGTGGCGCCCGTCGCCGAGTCGGGTTACGCGCACCTGCAGGCGACCCGCCCCGACACGCTCGCCGCGGCCCTCATCGACTCGCCGAGCGGCCTTCTCGCCTGGATCGCCGAGAAGGTGGCCGCGTGGAGCGACGGCGAAGGGCTCGAGCGGATCGATTCCGACGACCTCCTGCTGAACGTCGCGGTCTACTGGTTCACCCGCTCGATCGGCACGAGCTTCCGCCCGTACGCCGAGGGCGGTGCCGACGAGGGGCCGCATCCGCTGATCACGGTGCCCGCCTCCATCCTGATCCAGCGGCACGAGGCGGGCTACCCGCGCAGCCTCGCCGAGAAGAGCTATACGGACATCCGCGCCTTCGAGCGCTTGGAGGCGGGCGGCCACTTCACCGCCTGGGAGGCGCCGGAGCGGGTCGCGGCGGCGATCGTCGCGCTGGAGGCGGAGGTCCGCTGAGGGTCTGTCAAAAATATTGCGCGAGATGGGTTGACAGCTCGCGGAAGGCGTTTACTGTGCGCACTAAGCAACCGGATGGCAGGCCGAACCGCAGGGGGCGGACGGCAGTACTGCGTTCCCGGTAGGGGGGGGGGGGGGGGTTGGGGGGGGCCCCCCCCCCCCCCGCGGG
>NZ_JBPGXM010000185.1:0-5092 GCF_056755495.1 Leifsonia sp. KNZ12-8B | reverse complement strand
ACATCATGTCACGACTCGGCAGGCTGGCCCCCGCGCGCGGGGCACCCTCATGCGGGGCTGTCGTCGCCGCCGCGCCGGACAGTACGGTGACCTCGCATTCCAGAGGAGGTCCCCGTGGCGTCCATGACCGAGATCCTGATCCTGCACGGCCACCTGCCCATCGAGTACCTCGACGGTGTCGAGGGCGACCCGGGCTCGGACGAGACCGTCGTCCGCGAGCTGCTGCAGAGCGGCGCCATCACGCCGCAGCAGCTGGCGCGCGCCCGCGCGGCGCAGTCCGGCCTCCCCTTCGTCGAGCTTGCCGACTACCCGGTCGACCGGGCGGCCGTCAGCCTCATCCCCGGCACGATCTGCCGGCGGCACACCGTGCTGCCGATCGCGGTCCGCGAGGGCGCCGTGATCCTCGCGATGGCCGATCCCGGCAACGTGTTCGCCATCGACGACGTGCGTGCCGCCTCCCGCCTGTCCGTCGCACCGGCCGTCGCCGACGAGACGGACCTGCTGGCCGCCATCGACCGCTGGATCCGCGCCGACGACGAGCTCTCGGATCTGACCACCACGCTGGAGGAGGAGAGCGCTCCGGTCGAGGAGGCCGGCCTCGGCGATGCCCTGGAGGACGACGCACCGATCGTCCGGTTCGTGAACCTGCTGGTCAGTCAGGCGATCCAGGATCACGCCTCCGACATCCACATCGAGCCGGCCGAGCACGAGGTGCGGGTCCGGTACCGGATCGACGGTGTGCTGCACGCGATGCCGTCGGCGCCCAAGGCGATCCAGAACGGCGTCATCTCGCGGCTCAAGATCATGAGCGACATCGACATCGCCGAACGCCGCAAGCCGCAGGACGGCCGCATGTCGGTCGTCCACGGCGGGCGGCAGATCGACCTGCGGGTGGCGACCCTGCCGACGGTGTGGGGCGAGAAGGTCGTCATGCGCATCCTCGACAACACCAACACCGGCATGACGCTGCGCGACCTCGACCTGCTGGACCGCAACTTCGACGTGTACCGGGCGGCGTATTCCAAGCCGTACGGGATGATCCTCATCACTGGGCCGACCGGCTCCGGCAAGTCGACGACCCTGTACACGACGCTCAATGCCGTCGCACGTCCCGAGATCAACGTGATCACCGTGGAGGATCCGGTCGAGTACCGCATGCCCGGCATCAACCAGGTGCAGGTCAATCCGAAGGCGGGACTGACGTTCGCGAGCGCGCTGCGCAGCATCCTCCGCAGCGATCCGGACGTGGTGCTCCTGGGCGAGATCCGCGACCACGAGACCGCGCAGATCGCGATCGAGGCGTCGCTGACCGGCCACCTCGTGCTCTCGACCCTCCACACCAACGACGCGCCGAGCGCGGTGACCCGGCTCACCGAGATGGAGATCGAGCCGTTCCTCGTCGGCTCCGCACTCGATTGCGTGGTCGCGCAGCGGCTCGCGCGGCGGCTGTGCGAGCGGTGCAAGCGGCCGGGGGAGCACGGGGCAGAGGAGCTGCGGAGGCTGCGCTTCGCGGTCCCCGACGACCAGCCCCTCCCGCCGATCTTCGAGCCGGTCGGCTGCCCGACCTGCTCGGGGACCGGGTACCGCGGCCGGATCGCGGTGCACGAGGTCATGGCGGTGACGGAGCAGATCGAGCGGCTCGCGGTGCAACGCGCGTCGAGCGCCGACATCGGCCGTGTGGCGCGCGAGCAGGGCATGCTCACGCTGCGCGAGGACGGCTGGGAGAAGGTCAAGCTCGGCCTGACCTCGGTCGAGGAGATCCTGAGAGTGGTGGCATAGGAGGCCGCATGGCGAACCACGATGACAGCTGGGGCGGGTTCCCGCCGCCGGTCGCGAAGCCCGTGTACGAGATCCCGGTGGTGCCGCCGGGCGCGTGGTCGCTGGACCCGCAGCCCGAGCAGGAGCCGGAGCCGTACGCGCCGCGGCTCATCCCGGCCGGCCGGCGCGCGGCCGCTCCCGCGCCCACCTCGCCCGACGACGACGTGCCGCGCCGCACGGCCGCTCCCGAGATCGACGAGCGGCTGACCGCTCCGGAGCGGGAGGCGCTGGCGCGGGCCGACCGGGAGCTGGTCGCCTCGCTGCACGAGGTCGTCTACCAGCGCGCCTCCGACCTCCACATCACCGTCGGCGCCCCGCCGATGGTCCGCGTCGACGGCGGCCTGCGCCCGGCCGCGACCACCGAGCCGTGGAACCACGAGCGGACCAGGGAGGCGCTGCTGAGCCTGCTGACCGACCCGCAGCGCGAGCGGTTCGAGCGGGAGCGCGAGCTGGACTTCGCCTTCACCATCTCGGCGAACGCCCGCTTCCGTGTGAACCTGTACCAGCAGCGCGGGTCGTACGGGGGCGCGTTCCGCCTCATCCCGACCGAGATCAAGCAGCTCGCCGAGCTCGGGGTGCCGGACGCGGTCGGGATGTTCTCGACGCTTCCACGTGGACTCGTCCTGGTCACCGGCCCCACCGGCTCCGGCAAGTCGACCACGCTCGCCGCGCTGATCGACCTCGTGAACTCCACGCGCGCCGACCACATCGTGACGGTCGAGGACCCGATCGAGTTCATGCATGCGCACAAGAAGTCGATCGTCAACCAGCGCGAGGTCGGTCACGACACCCACAGCTTCAACAACGCGCTCAAGCACGTGCTGCGCCAGGACCCGGACGTGATCCTCATCGGCGAGCTCCGCGACCTGGAGACCATCTCCGTCGCGCTCACCGCCGCCGAGACCGGCCACCTCGTCTTCGCGACCCTGCACACCCAGGACGCGCCGCAGACCATCGACCGCGTGATCGACGTGTTCCCGCCGCATCAGCAGGATCAGGTGCGGGCCCAGCTCGCCGGCACGCTGCAGGGCGTGGTCTCGCAGACGCTGATCAAGCGCGCTAGCGGCCGCGGCCGGGTCGTCGCGACCGAGATCCTCGTCATGAGCCCCGCGATCGCCAACGTCATCCGCGAGGGCAAGACCTACCAGATCGCCTCCATGATGCAGGCCGGGCGGGAGTCGGGGATGCGGACCATGGACCAGCACCTCGCCGAGCTCGTCAACGCCGGCGTGATCACCCGCAGGGCGGCGCTGGAGAAGGCGCACGACAAGGAGGGCATCGCCCGGCTCATCCAGCGCGTGGAGTCGCCCACGGCGGCTTCCGCGGCCGCCATCGCCGCGAGCGGGCCCGACTTCGGCGACAGCTACTCGGGGACGGTGGGGTAGCGCATGCCGGTCACCACGCCGTACGCGTACAAGGGCCGCGACGCCGCGGGCAAGATCGTCAAGGGGAGGGTGGACGCCTCCAGCGAGGCCGCCGTCGCCTCCCGCCTGCGCACGATGGGGCTCTCGCCGGTCTCCATCACCGAGGCGGCCGAGGGCACCGGGCTGAACCGAGAGATCCGGCTCTCCACCGGCTCCGGCGTCAAGCTCAAGGAGCTGGCGGTGATGAGCCGGCAGATGGCGACGATGATCTCGTCCGGCCTGTCGCTGCTGCGGACGCTCAACATCATCGCCGAGCAGAACGGCAACAAGAAGTTCCAGGCCGTGCTGGCGGACGTGCGCGACCAGGTCGAGAGCGGCGTCGCGGTGTCCGACGCCATGCGCAGGCACGCGCAGGTGTTCCCGCCGCTCATGATCAACATGGTGCGCGCGGGCGAGACCGGCGGCTTCCTCGACGGTGCGCTGGAGGCCGTGGCCGAGAACTTCGAGAAGGAGGTCAAGCTCCGCTCGGCGATCAAATCGGCCATGACCTACCCGGTGATCGTGCTCTGCATGACCGTGCTCGGCGTCGCCGCGATGCTGCTCTTCGTCGTGCCGATCTTCGAGAAGATGTTCACCGGCCTGGGCAAGGAGCTGCCGCTGCCGACGATGATCCTCGTGCAGCTCTCGCACGCGATGGTCTTCGTCGTGCCCGTCGTCGCCGTCCTCGGGATCGCGTTCGCGCTCTGGTGGCCGCGGCACAAGAACGACGAGGCCGTGCGCAAACGGCTCGACCCCTTCAAGCTGCGGATGCCCATCTTCGGATCGCTGCTGAAACGCATCGCGATCGCGCGGTTCAGCCGCAACTTCTCGAACATGATCGCGGCTGGCGTGCCCATCCTGCAGGCCCTGCGGATCGTGGGGGAGACCAGCGGCAACTGGGTGCTGCAGCACGCGCTCGTGGAGGTCGCCGAGGGCGTGCGGCAGGGCGAGTCCATCGCCTCCCCGCTGAGCAGGCAGCCGGTGTTCCCGCCGATGGTGACGCAGATGGTCGCGGTCGGCGAGGACGCCGGCTCGCTCGAGACCATGCTCGACAAGATCGCGGACTTCTACGAGCAGGAGGTCGAGGCGACGACCGAGCAGCTCACCTCCCTGATCGAACCCGTGATGATCGCGTTCCTGGGCGTCGTGATCGGCGGGATGGTCGTCGCGCTCTACCTCCCGATCTTCGGAATCGCCTCGGCCGTCGGCGGCTGAGTCAAGAGATACGGGGTGTTATCACCCCATATCTGGGGTGAAGAACGTCGGCAAAACCCCTCTGACGGGGGATATTTCTGCAAATCCACCGAGAACTAGCGTGTCGTCCGTAAGCGGTCCTCGCAGCCGCCTCGCCCCGCACTACCCGACCGAATGGATTGGACACTGCAATGTACTTCCGACTCCTGGGCAAGCTGAACGCTCGCCGCAAGGGCCTGCTCGCGGACGACGAGAAGGGCTTCACCCTGATCGAGCTCCTCGTCGTGGTCATCATCATCGGCATCCTCGCCGCCATCGCCATCCCGATCTACATCGGGGTGCAGAACAACGCGAAGGATGCGTCGGTCAAGTCTGACTTGACCAACGTCAAGACGGCCATCGTCGCGTACTACACCGACAAGGGTTCCAGTGCGACGGCTCCGTCGCTCACGGATGGCACGCTCGATGACTACGGCGCGACGAAGGGTGCCGATGTGAAGGGCGCCATTACTGCCGGCGGGACCATCAGTGCGACAGCTTTCTGCGTCGAAGCGACCAGCACGGCCGACCACACGTTCCACATCACGGAGTCCGAAGGCGCTACGGACGGCGACTGCGCGCCGTAACCGTCTGAGTGGGGCGCCGCTCGCACCAGCGGCTGTCTCTTATACACATCT
>NZ_JBPGXM010000184.1:0-5239 GCF_056755495.1 Leifsonia sp. KNZ12-8B | reverse complement strand
CACCACCCCCGCGACCCTCCTCAGCCCCGACCCGCTCAGCGCCGCCCGGGCGCTCGACGCCGCCGACCCGCTCGCCGCCTTCCGCGCCCGGTTCGTCGGCGCCGACGACGGCGGCGTCACCGCCTACTTCGACGGCAACTCGCTGGGCCGCCCGACGCTCGCGAGCGTCGAGCGCGTGCAACGGTTCCTGGTCGACGGCTGGGGCGGGCGGCTGATCCGCGGCTGGGACGAGGAGTGGATGGAGCTGCCGTTCACCATCGGCGACGCGCTCGGCCGGGCCGTGCTCGGCGCGGCGGAGGGGCAGGCCTTCATCGGCGACTCCACCACCGTGCTGCTCTACAAGCTGGCCCGCGCCGCGGTGGACGCGCTGCCCGAGCGCAGCGAGATCGTGCTCGACACCGACAACTTCCCGACCGACCGCTACGTGCTCGACGGGATCGCCCGCGAGCGCGGCCTCCGGCTCGTCTGGATCGAGGCCGATACCGAGGCGGGCGTCACTCCCGAGCAGGTCGCGGCCGTCGTCGGGCCGCAGACCGCGCTCGTCGTGCTCAGCCACGTGGCGTACCGGTCCGGCTTCCTCGCGGACGTCCCCGCCATCACGCGCATCGCCCATGACGCCGGGGCCCTCGTGCTCTGGGACCTCTGCCACTCCGCCGGCTCCGTCCCGACCGAGCTGGACGAGTGGGGCGTCGACCTCGCCGTCGGCTGCACCTACAAGTATCTGAACGGCGGGCCGGGAGCACCGGCCTTCGGCTACGTGCGGCGCGACCTCCAGGAGCGGCTGGTGCAGCCGATCCAGGGGTGGATGGGTGTGCGCGACGTCTTCCGCATGGGCCCGGAGTACGAGCCGGCGGCGAACGTGCGCCGGTTCCTCAGCGGCACACCGCCGATCGTCGGCATGCTGGCGATGCAGGACACCGTCGCGATGATCGACGAGTGCGGGATGGAGGCGGTGCGCGCCAAGTCCGTCGCCCTGACCGGGTTCGCGGTCGCGCTCGCCGAGGAGTGGCTGGCCCCGCTCGGCGTCGCGCTCGCGAGCCCGCGCGATCCCGAACGCCGCGGCGGTCACATCACGCTGAGCCACCCGGCCATGCGCGGGGTCACGGCGCTGCTGTGGGAGCGGGACGTCATCCCCGACTACCGCGACCCCGACGGCCTGCGCATCGGGCTCTCGCCCCTCAGCACGAGCTTCGAGGAGACCTGCCGGGGGATGGCGGCCGTGCGCGACGCGCTCGGCGAGCTGACGCATGACGACTGAGCCGGCGGCCGCCCGCGAGGACCTGGAGGCGCGCAGCGGCAGCGCCACCGCCCTCCTCCGCACGGTGGTCGGCGCGGTGCTGCGCCCGCTCGGCGGCTGGCTGAGCGCCTCCGGCGCGGTCGCGCTGATGGCGGCGCTCGACGTGCCCGCCGCCACCGCCCGCTCCAGCCTCGCGCGGCTGTGCGCGCGCGGCGTCCTGGTGCGGGAGCAGCGGGAGGGCGTGGCGGGATACGCGATCGACCCCGCGGCCCTGCCGATGCTGGAGCGCGGAGACGCCCGCATCTTCGGACGGCGGACGGCGGAAGGGCGCTGGTGCCTGGTGTCCTTCACGTTCCCCGAGCATCAGCGCTCGCTGCGGCACCGGCTGCGCTCGCGGCTCGCGGCGCTCGGCTGCGGCTCGGTCGCCGACGGGCTCTGGATCGCGCCCGCCGCGCTGGAGGACGAGGTCGCGGAGGCCGTCGAGGCGGTGGGAGGCGCAGCCACGGTCTTCGGCGACGCCTCCGTCCGCGGCGACCTCGCCGCCGGCCTCGCCCGCTGGTACGACCTCCCCGCTATCCGGGCGCTGCACGACTCCTTCCTCGCGCGGTTCTCGGGGCTCGAGGGCGATGACGCCCCGGCGGACGACCGCGGCGCCTTCGCCGCGTGGATCCGCGCCCTCGACGAGTGGCGGGTGATCCCGTACCGCGACCCCGGGCTCCCCGCCTCCGCGCTGCCGGACGACTGGCCGGGCGACGCGTCGGCCGCCCTGTTCGCGCGGCTGCGGCGGGAGCTGGAGCCGCGGGCCGTCCGGCACGCCGCGCTCAGCAGCGCACGGTAGAATCGGCGGCATCCCCCGGAGCGCGAAGGAAAGCGGAGCACGCCTGTGTCGACGATCGTTGTGGAAGTGATGCCCAAGGCCGAACTGCTCGACCCGCAGGGCAAGGCCGTCGCCGGCGCCCTCGCGCGCACGGGCAAGGGGCGCTTCGGCGTCCGCGTCGGCAAGCGGTTCGAGCTGACGGTGGACGGCCCGATCGACGACGAGACGCGTGCCGCGGTCCGCGAGATCGCGAGCGAGATCCTCTCCAACTCCGTCATCGAGGACGTCGTGGGCATCCACTACCCGAGCGGCGAGCACGAGGAG
Organism: Leifsonia sp. KNZ12-8B; assembly: GCF_056755495.1. Taxonomy (NCBI): domain Bacteria; kingdom Bacillati; phylum Actinomycetota; class Actinomycetes; order Micrococcales; family Microbacteriaceae; genus Leifsonia; species Leifsonia sp. KNZ12-8B. The sequence goes on along the minus strand of NZ_JBPGXM010000184.1, from coordinate 2,861 downwards.
GTGCGAGCCTGATGCACGACAGCACCGGCATGCGCATCGGCGTCATCACCTTCCCCGGCTCCCTCGACGACCGCGACGCCCTGCGCGCCGTGCGTCTGGCCGGCGGCGAGCCGGTCGCGCTGTGGCACGGCGAGCACGACCTCCAGGGCGTGGACGCGCTGGTGCTGCCTGGCGGCTTCAGCTACGGCGACTACCTGCGCTGCGGCGCCATCGCGAGCCTCTCGCCGATCATGACCGAGGTCGTGGACGCGGCGGCCACGGGGATGCCCATCCTTGGCATCTGCAACGGCTTTCAGATGCTGGCGGAGGCGCACCTCGTCTCCGGCGGCCTGATCCGCAACGACCACGGCACCTTCATCCGCCGCGACCAGCACCTGATCGTCGAGAACGCCGCCACCCCGTGGACGAACGGCTTCGAGCAGGGCCAGGAGATCGTCATCCCGCTCAAGAACGGCGAGGGCGGCTTCATCGCCTCGGCCGAGGAGCTGAAGCGGCTCGAGGGCGAGGGGATGGTCGTCTTCCGCTACCAGGGCGTGAACCCCAACGGCTCGCTCAACGACATCGCCGGTGTGCGCAACGAGCGCGGCAACGTCGTCGGCCTGATGCCGCATCCCGAGCACGCGGTCGAGCCGGGCTTCGGCCCCGACACCTCCGCGGCGATGCGCTCGGGCACCGACGGCCTGACCTTCTTCACCTCGGTCATCCGCTCGGCTCTCGTCGAGGCGTAGCGCAGCCGATACGGCAACCGCCGAGTACGCAGACTCTCTGCGTACTCGGCGGTTTTCCGTGTATTTATCGCGTACTCGCGAGCGGGTCGGCCGGGATCACCGGAGCCCCCACTTGGCGAAGTACGAGGTGAGGTCGGTGCCGGCCACAGCAGAGGCCGTCTTCATGAACCGCTTCTCCATGCTCGGCGTGTCGGTCGGCGAGACGAGGCCGGCGGCCGCCTCCGCCCGGTACTGCTGGTTCAGCCGGGCGTAGAAGTCGTTGCCGTACATGACCCGGAGGCCGTCGAACATCCCGAGCTTGGTATCGGAGTCGGTCTCGTCGTCGTAGATGCGGGTCGCGTCCGGCTTGGCCAGATAGGTCTTGACCGCGTTCACGTTGACGGCGGTATCCATCTTGCTGGTCGCCCCGGTGCTCACCTGCACGGCCACCGCGGAGATGTTGCAGGTGATCTCGCCCAGACCGCCCCACTTGTACTGGACGGTCTGATAGGTGTGGCCGGTCTCGTGCCAGAACCCCCACTGCGCGGTGATCGGGTCGGCGAGGAACTTGCGCGCCGCGCCCGAGGACACCTGCAGCGAGATGCGGTCGTTCGTCGCGTAGGCGCTCCCGGCGCCCGAATCGGGGCTCGAGATGTAGAGGCGCGCCGGCGACTTGCGGTTCAGCCCGGTGCCGTCGACCGAGAGGCCGTAGACGCGGTCGGTGACATCGAGCACGTTGTCCCAGGAGCGCACACGCTCCTCGGTGACGTTCGCCAGGTTGGCGGTGACGGTCGCGCGCTGCAGGGCGACGACCGTGCGCTCGGTCGAGAACAGCACGAACGGGGAGGCCGTGAAGCTGTCGAGCCTGGCGGTGAACTCGGCCGGCGTGGTCTGGCCGAGCGTCCACAGCGGAACCGGGACGCCACCGGTCACCGTGGCGACGACCGGGTCTCCCGCGACCCGAGAGAGATAGACGAGTCCATCGCGGTCGGAGACGACCTTCGAGGTGCCGCCGGTCAGCGCGACCGTCTTGAGACCCATGTCCTTGCCCGCGTTGGCCGCGGCGTACGGACCGTACTGCCCGATGGTGAGGCTCACACCGCTCGCGGTGGACGGCAGCGCGACCGTCACCGTCTCGCCGGCCTTCACGTAGCGGCCCACCGGCTCCAGGGCGTTGTGGCGCAGGTTGCGGTTCTCGCGCTTGCGGTCCGCCTCGGTGTCGCCGCGTGAGACGAGGGTGAGGCTGGAGGTCTGGGTGCCGATCGCGACGGGCGGCGCCGTGGTGAAGCTGCTCGCGGCGAGCATGGTCGCGACCGCCTTGTCGTACGGCTGACCGGGGGTACCGGGAACGATGCCGACCTCGATGCGGGTGCCGCCCGCGATCGGGCTGGAGCGGCGGAGGGTCGCCATCCCGTTCGCGATGGCGGCCGTGCCGAAGTAGTAGTTCTTCCCGGCGTAGGTCTCGGCCGAGTACTTGCCGTCGACCCAGGCCACCACGCGCTGGCTGGAGCGGAACACCGACTCCGGCATCGTGACCGTGAACGCCGAGCGGCCCTCCACGGCGATGGAGGTGGCGGCCTGCCCCACGATCAGCGTGCCGAGGATCTGCGCCTTGGCGGGGTCGGTCCCGACCCCGGGCGAACCGGCGTTAACTCCGATCTGCACTCGCTGCCCGGCGACGAAGGAGACATTGGTGGTCACGGTGGTGACCTCTCCGTTCGTCGTCGGGGAGGCGTAGTAGGCGTTCCCGTTGTAGGTCTCGGCGACGTACTTCCCGTCGACCCAGATCACGATCCGGGTCGTCGAGCGGAACACGGCGGCGTCGATCGCGGCCTGCACCTTCCCGCCGGAGGTCACGGTGAGCGAGCGGACCGCTCCCGAGGTGCTGGCGGCGCCCGGCGTCGCGGCCGCGGAGGACGACAGGAGCGGGAGCGGGGCGGGGTCGGCGGTCGCGGCGCCGGCCGGTGCGGCGGTGACGAGACCGCACAACGTCAGCGCGGCCGCGGCGGCGCACGCGAGCACGGCGCGAGCCGGCCTTCGAGTGATGGTGTTCATGGTGCCTTCTGAAGGATGCTTCGCCGGTCGCGGACGCGTCCGGCGGTCGCCACGCTAGGGACGGGGCTGCACCCCCTCCCCGGGGGGTGACCCCCAGGG
>NZ_JBPGXM010000183.1:0-5328 GCF_056755495.1 Leifsonia sp. KNZ12-8B | reverse complement strand
CCCCCCCCCCCCCCCCCCCCCCCCCCCCCCCCCCCCCGCGGGGGGGGGGTGTTTTTTCGGCATCATCCCCGTCCCCCCCCAAACACCCCCCCCCCCCGCGCCGGTGGGTCAGGCGGATTACAGGAGGGGGAGGAGGACCCGGGCGTGGTTCTGGGCGGGGTCGTGGACCGCGACCAGGAGGGTGACCACCGGGTGGTCGCGGACGATGGCGCGCAGTTCGTCCAGCGCCGGGTTCGCCGCCAGCTCCGCGCGGTAGCGCTCCGCGAATGCGTCGAACGGCGGGTGCTCGCCGTGGAACCAGCGACGCAGCTCGGTGGAGGGCGCGACCTCCTTCAGCCACCGGCCGAGCTGCGCCCGCTCCTTGCTGAGCCCGCGCGGCCAGAGCCGGTCGACCAGCACGCGGTAGCCGTCGGCGGCCTCCGGCTCGTCGTAGACGCGGCGGATGCGGACGCTCACAGCGGCGCCAGCAGCGCGTCGCGCAGCCGGTCGCCGACACCGGGCGGCACCTCCACCGCCGCCCCGAGCGCCTGGATGGCGCGACTGAAGTAGTTGCGCGCGGCGGCGGCCAGCGTGATGTCGACGATCTCGCGGTCCGTGAAGCCCAGCTCGCGCAGGCGCAGCACGTCGGCGTCGGCGATGCCCGTGGAGTCGGTGCTGATCCGCTCGGCGAACTCCATCATGGCGACCTCGGCCTCGGTCAGGCCGGAGGTGCGGTAGTCGCGGGCGACGGCCTCCAGCTCGTCCTCCTCCATCACCGCGAGCGTCTTGCGGCCGTGGGCGAGCCGGCAGTGCTGCGAGTGTGTGCCCTGGGCCGCGGCGAGGGTCACGAGTTCGAACCGGCGCATGCCCAGCGACCGCTTGATGGCCCGGCCGAGCTGCTCCCAGGCGCGGTACGCCTCGGGGTTCACCGCCATGACGCGCGTGTAGTCGGGCACGTAGCCGAGGTCGGCGATGTCCTGCGCGTAGATCTCGGCGACCTCGCCGGTGGCCTCGTCGGGGTCGGGGGTGTGGATGACGGACATGATCACTCCTTCGTGGTGTCGCTCGGACCCGTGGTGTCGCTCGGACCCGTGGTGTCGCCCGGACCCGTGGTGTCGCTCGGACCCGGCTGTCGGCCGGGCGGCAGTGCGCCGCCGAGCTCGCGCAGCCGCACGGCGAGGACGGCGCGCAGCGTCTCGTCGCTCAGCGGCCGGTCGGGCGGGAAGTGCAGCGTGGCCCCCGACAGCGACCCCTCGGTCAGCGTCCCGGCGAGCTCGGCGGCGGCGGGCGGGCTCATGAGCAGGAGGCTGCACTCCGTCGCGGTCGCGGACAGCGCGACGACGCCCTTCCCGTTCCAGCGGAACGTGGGGACGCGGTAGCTGATGACCTGCTGCGCGCCGGGGAGGATGGCGGCGATCCGGTCGCGGACCGTGCGGAGCGCTCCACCGAACGGCTCGCCGATCGCGGCCAGGTACTCCTCGACCGTGTCGGCCTGCACTCCGCGCGCCACGACGACTCCCTTCGTCGCGCGCAGTATCCCGCACCGGGCGGCCCGGCGGGGAGTACCGCCGCCGGGCTCGGCCGGGTTGGGCGGGGCTCAGCCGCGCCCCGTGGCGCTCAGTGCGCGAAGGCCGCCTCGGAGGGCGCGTCGGCGGGCTTGCGGAGGAAGAAGGACAGCACCACGCCGAACAGCGAGATGATCGCCGCCGCGAGGAACGCCATCCGAACGCCTCCGGCCGTCGCCGCGTCGAGCGGCGCGCCGCCCGCGGTGAGCGCCGCCGTCTGGAGGGACAGCACCGCGACGAGCAGGGCCGTGCCCGCCGCGCCGCCGACCTGCTGGATGGTGCCGACGATCGCGCTGCCGTGCGAGTACAGGTGCGGCGGCACCGCGCCGAGGCCGGCCGTGAAGAGCGGCGTGAACATCAGCGCGAGGCCCAGGCTCAGGACGACGTGCGCGGTCAGCACCAGCCCGAACGGCGTGTGCTCGTTGACCAGGGTGAGGCTCCACAGCACGAGGCTGACCAGGATGGAGCCGGGCACCACGAGCACGCGCGGCCCGAACCGGTCGTAGAGCCGGCCGACGAACGGTGCGGCGACGCCCATGATCACCCCGCCCGGGAGCAGGAGGAGGCCGGTCAGCAGCGTGTCGAGGTGCAGCACGTGCTGCAGGTACAGCGGCAGCACGATGATCACGCCGAAGAGCGAGGCCGTGGTGATCGCCATCAGCGCGATCGCGACCGCGAAGATCGGCGACCGGAAGGTGCGGAGGTCGAGCAGCGCCCGGTCGCGGCGCTGCAGGAACAGCTGGCGCACGATGAAGGCCGCGAGCCCGACGACCCCGACCGCGAGCGAGATCCACAGCACCGGCCCGGCCGAGCCGCCGCCCTCGCCGCTGGCGCTCAGCCCGTAGACGAGTCCGCCGAACCCGAAGGCCGACAGGATGACGGACAGCACGTCGATGCGCACGTTCCGGGTCTCGGTGACGTTCTCGACGAACCGCATGCCGATGAACAGCATCACGAGGGCGATGGGCAGCACGATGAGGAAGATCCAGCGCCACTGCAGGTAGTTCAGGATGAAGCCCGAGATCGTCGGCCCGACCGCGGGCGCGACCGAGATGACGATCGAGACGTTGCCCATCGTCCGCCCGCGCTGCGCCGGCGGGACGAGCGTCATCAGCGTGGTCATCAGCAGCGGCAGCATGATCGCCGTGCCGGACGCCTGGATGACGCGGGCGCCGATCAGCACGGCGAACCCGGGGGCGACACCCGCCAGCAGCGTGCCCAGCGAGAACAGCGACATCGCGGCGATGAAGACCGAGCGCGTCGTGAACCGCTGCAGCAGGAAGCCGGTGATCGGGATGACCACGGCCATCGTGAGCATGAAGGCGGTGGACAGCCACTGCGCGGCCAGGGCGTCGATCTTCAGGTCGTCCATCAGCGTCGGGATGGCGACCGACATGATCGTCTCGTTGAGGATGACGACGAAGGTGGCCGCGAGGAGCAGCCAGATCACACGGGAGTCGCGGCGCGACAGGGTCGTTGCCGCGCGGGCGGATGCGGAGGCGCCCGCGGCCGGCGCCGGCGCGTGCTCGGCGACGGCTTCGAACGATGAGGTCTGCTCAGTCACCGGTCCACAGTAGCGAGCACCACCGACGCCGCAGGTGTCGCGGAGGTTAACGCGTCGGCCCGTTCACTGTGCGCGTAACGCGGAATAATCAGCGGCCCAGCCCGCGCACGGTACGGACCGCTGCGCCGACCGCCGGCGCGACCGCCGCGAGCTGCTCGGCCGAGACCTCCGGACCCCAGGAGAACCGCACGGCCGTGCGCGCGAGGTCCTCCTCGTACCCGAGGGCGAGCAGCACGTGGGAGGCGTCCTCGCTGCCCGCCGCGCACGCCGATCCGCTCGACGAGACGATGCCGTGACGCTCCAGCTCCAGCAGCACGGCCTCCCCGTTGGTCCCGGGGAAGACGAACGATGCGGTTCCGGGGAGGCGGGAGGCCGGATGCCCGGTCAGCACGGACTCCGGCGCCTCGGCGAGCACGGCGGCGACGAAGGCGTCGCGGGCGGCCGTCGCGGAGGCGGCAGCGGCCTCCCTCCCCTCCGCCGAGAGCCGGACGGCGGTGGCGAGCGCGACGGCCCCGGCCACGTTCTCGGTGCCGGAGCGCCGGCCCCGCTCCTGCCCGCCGCCGTGCAGCACGGGCTCGAGCGGCAGCCGGCCGCGGACGAACAGCGCGCCGATGCCCTTGGGCGCGCCGAGCTTGTGGCCGGAGACGCTCAGCGCGTCGACGCCCAGCGCCCGCACGTCGAGCGGGAGCCAGCCGGCCGCCTGCACGGCGTCGGTGTGGAAGGGCGTCCCGTTCTCGTGCGCGACCCGCGCGAGCTCGGCGACGGGCTGCACGGTGCCCACCTCGTTGTTGGCGAGCATGACGCTGGCGAGCGTCGTCCCCGGTCGCAGCGCGGCGGCGAAGGCGGCGGGGTCGACCAGCCCGTCGCGGGCGACCGGGACCATCGTCGCCTCGAAGCCGTGGTGGCGCACGAGGTGGTCGACGGAGGCGAGCACGGCCTCGTGCTCGATCGGAGTCGTCACGATGTGGCGCACCCGGTCCGGGTCGGCGGCGACCGCGCCCAGCGCGATGCCCTTGACGGCCAGGTTGTCCGCCTCGGTGCCGCCCGAGGTGAACACGACCTCGGAGGCGCGGCAGCCCAGCCAGCCGGCGACCTCCGCACGCGCGGCCGCCAGGGCGCGGGCCGCGGACTCCCCGTAGGCGTGGTGGCTGGAGGGATTGCCGAAGTCGCCGGTCAGGTACGGCCACATCGCCTCCAGCACCTCCCGGCGCACGGCCGAGGTGGCCGCGGCGTCGAGGTAGAGCGGGCCGGTCATCGCGCGCGCCTCACTCCGTGGCGGCCGCGGCGGCCGTGGCGGCCGCGACGGCCGTGACACCGGCATCCGCGCCGACCACCACATCCAGCCCGAGGTCCAGCGACCGCACGCTGTGCGTGAGCGCGCCGGAGGAGATGACGTCGACGCCGGTCTCGGCGATGGCGCGCACGGTCGACAGGTTCACGTTGCCGCTGGCCTCGACGATCGCGCGTCCGGCGACGAGCGCGACGCCCTCCCGCAGCTCGTCCAGCGAGAAGTTGTCGAGCATGATCGTGTCGACCCCCGCGGCGAGCACCGGCTCGATCTGGTCGAGCCGGTCGACCTCCACCTCGAGGTGGGTGGTGTGCGGCAGCTCGGCGCGCACCGCCCGCAGCGCGTCGGTGACCGAGAGGCCCGACTGCGCGGTCAGGACCGCGAGGTGGTTGTCCTTCGCCATCACCGCGTCGGAGAGCGAGAACCGGTGGTTGCGCCCGCCGCCGCAGCGCACGGCGTGCCGCTCGAAGGCGCGCAGGCCGGGGGTGGTCTTGCGGGTGTCGACGATGCGGGCGGAGGTGTGCGCCACCTCGCGGACGTAGGCGGCCGTCGTGGTGGCGATGCCGCTCATCCGCTGCGTGAAGTTGAGCGCGACGCGTTCGGCCTGCAGCACCGATCGCGCGGGGCCGGAGACCGTTGCGAGCGTCGCGCCCGCGGCGAACTCCTCGCCGTCGGCGACGGCGAGCTCGACCGCGATCGCCGGGTCGGTGATGGTCATCGCGGCGGCGAACACCTCGCCGCCGGAGAAGGTGCCGGGCTCGCGGGCGACCAGCGCCGCGGTCGCATATGCCGATTCCGGAATGAGCACCTGGCTGGTGAGGTCGCCCCACGGCGCATCCTCGACGAGCGCGGCTCGGACGACGGTCTCGATGATCTGGCGGGTCAGCATGCTGCGGTCACCTCGGCGGGTCGGAGGGAGGAGAAGGTGGAGG
>NZ_JBPGXM010000182.1:0-5383 GCF_056755495.1 Leifsonia sp. KNZ12-8B | reverse complement strand
GGCGCCGAGGCAGACCATGACCCCCGCCGGGAGGGGGCGGCCGCGCGGCCGCGCGCCGGCGGCCGCGCGACGGGTGTGCTCCTCTTCCCGCTCCACCGCCGGGAGGAGCCACCAAACGAGGGCGGCGCCGATGATCATCAGCCCGGCGAGGATCCCGAACGACAGCCTCCACCCGAAGACGTGGCCGGCGAAGGTGCCGAGCGGCACGCCGAAGACGAACGCGAGCGTCCCTCCACCCAGGGTGATCGAGACCGCGCGGCCGATCTGCTCCTTCGGCACCAGGTGCCCGGCGTAGGCGCCGACGATCGACCAGAACATGCCGTGCGCGATGCCGCCGAGCACGCGCGAGCCGACGACGAAGGCGTAGTCGGGGGCGATCGCGGTCAGCAGGTTCGAGACGCCGAGCACCACGAGGATGCCGACGATCATGCCGTGCCGCGGCCACCGCTTGGTCAGCGCGGTCAGCGGGGTGCTCGTCACCACGACGGTGAAGGCGAAGACGGTCACGAGGAGCCCGATCTGGGCCTCGCTCACGCCGAGGGAGGCGCTCATGTCCGGCAGGAGGCCGGTGGGGATCATCTCGCTCGTGACCGAGAGGAAGACGGCCGCGGCGAGCGCGATGAGTCCGGTCCAGGGGAAGGCAGGTGCGGTCTTCAGAGGGATGGGAGAGGTTGTCGTCATGCGGAATCGTCCGTGAACGGCGTTCCCCGCTCCCGCGCCCGGCATGCGCGGCCGTGGCGGTCAAGAAGTGGAGCGGGTCGACTACGCGCCCATGTGCGCGCCCAGGGCCGGGCGAGAACCGCCGACCGTCGACGATTCTACCAAAGCCCCGCTAGCGGAGGGAGCCGAGGATGCGCTCGCTGTCCTCGATCTCGATCAGCGGCGCGTAGAGGGCCATCGCGTCGAGCGCCCGCCGGTGGTCGGTGTCCGACAGGCCGGCGCAGCCGTCGGCCGCGACCCGAACGTGCACGCCCGCGTCCGCAGCCCCAAGGGCGGTCGAGAGCACGCAGCAGTCGGTGGAGACGCCGGCCAGGGCGATCTCGTCGGCACCGTTCAGCGCCTGCCGCAGCGCGTCTCCCCACTTGCCGAAGGTCGGCTCGCTGACCACGGGGTGACCGGTGCCGCGGAACACCGGGACGAGGTCGTACAGCGGGTCGTCGTCGGACACGAGCGCGAACGGCCACTGCTCGTAGTAGGGCACCCATGCGCCAGCGGGCCGCTCGGGGGCGACGAATCGCGTGAACACCACGCGGTCGCCGAACGCGGGAAGCATGGCTGAGATCGTCGCCTCCGCATCGGCGAATCGCGGGGTGGCCCAGTCGCTGGCGGGGTCGGCGAAGACGTTCTGCATGTCGACGACCACGAGCACGGGCGCCGTCATCGCGCCTCCTGCCGCCGGATCGCGGGCGCCGAGAACAGCGTGCCGACGAAGCCGATCACCAGGGCGACGAGCACGCCGAGGTTCGCGAACGCCCAGTCGCCCTCCTTACCGCCGATCGGGCCGAGGAGGTAGCCCTGCCAGCTCAGCCACTCGGCCGAGCCGTTGGTGACGAGGCCCCAGCCGATCACGGTGCCGATCACGATGAGCGAGATTGGCAGCCAGCGGACGGCGCCGTACCGACCGCGCCGGTCGTACAGCTCGGCCTCCGCGTAGTCGCGGCGACGCAGCGCGATGTCGGCGAGGAAGATGCCGCACCAGGCGGCGATCGGCACGCCCAGAGTGATCAGGAAGCCCTGGAACGGGCCGATGAAGTCCGTCGCCACGAACACGACGTAGATGGCGCCGAGGGTCATGATGATGCCGTCGATGCCGGCCGCGACGTAGCGCGGGACGCGGACGCCGACGCTCAGCAAGGCGAGACCGGAGGAGTAGATGTCGAGCACCGCTCCCCCGACCAGCCCGAGAACAGCCACGATCACGAACGGGACCAGGAACCAGGTGGGCAGCAGCGATGCGAGCGCACCGATCGGGTCGGCGCCGATCGCCTCCGACAGTTTCGAGGACGACCCCGCGAGGAGGATGCCGAAGATGAGGAGGATGACCGGCGCGAGCGACGAGCCGAACGTGGTCCAGCCCACGACCCCCGCGCTGCGCGTCGACCGCGGAAGGTACCGCGAGTAGTCGGCGGCAGCGTTCACCCAGCCCAGCCCGAAGCCGGTCAGCATGAAGACGAACCCGCCGATCACGTGCGGCGTATCGCCCGCGGGCAGCGCGGCCACCGCGCCGAGGTCGATGTGACCGAGCACGAGGATGATGTACACGACCGTGAGCACGCCCGTGACGATCGTGATCACCATCTGCATGCGCATGATCAGGTGAAAGCCGATGATCCCGCCCGCGAGCACCAGGCCGACCACGACGATCAGCGCGACGATCTTGGTCGCGACGCCGCCCTCCCAGCCGAGCTGCTCGAACACCGTCGCGGTCGCGAGCACCGCGAGGGCCGTGAGCACCGTCTCCCAGCCGACCGTGAGCAGCCAGGAGAGGAACGACGGGACCCGGTTGCCCTCCACCCCGAAGATCGCCCGGCCGAGCACCATCGTCGGCGCCGAGCCGCGCTTGCCCGCCAGGGCGATGAACCCGCAGAAGAGGAAGGAGATGACGATGCCGACGACGCCCACGATCGTCGCCTGCCAGAACGAGATGCCGAAGCCGAGCAGGAACGACCCGTAGCTGAGCCCGAACACGGAGACGTTCGCGGCGAACCACGGCCAGAACAGGTCGCGGGCACGGCCCTTGCGCTCGCTCTCGTGGATGGTGTTGAGCCCGTTGAGCTCGATGCCGAAGGTCGACGCGGGGGCGGTCGGGGTGTCGGGCGTATCCGCACCGGTGCTGGTCATGCCCCGATCCAAGTGCACCGCGGCCGTGCACGTCAACAGCACTCGATATCCTGATCGGATGGTCCCGACCGATCTCCCCTCCGCCGCTCACAACCACTGGGTGCTCACGTTCAGCTGCGCCGACCGTCCCGGGATCGTGCACGCCGTGAGCGGTGCGATCGTCGCCGCCCGCGGCAACATCACCGAGAGCCAGCAGTTCGCGAGCTCCGACACCGGTCGCTTCTTCATGCGGCTGCAGGTGGAGTCGGAGGCCGACCGCGCGGAGTTCGAGCGCGCGCTCGCACCCGTCGTGGAGCGATTCGGGATGGAGCACCGCGTCGACACCGTCGGCCGGCCCCTGCGCACCCTCGTGCTCGTCTCGAAGGCCGCACACTGCCTCAACGACCTCCTGTTCCGCCAGCGCGCCGGGCAGCTCCCCGTGGAGGTGCCGCTGGTGCTCTCCAACCACGACGCGCTCAGCGACCTGGCCGGGTTCTACGGCGTGCCGTTCGAGTCGCGGCCGGTGACCGACGCCGCGTCGAAGGCGGCGTTCGAGCAGCGCATCCTGGAGGCCGTGGAGGAGCACGACATCGAGCTGGTCGTCCTCGCGCGGTACATGCAGATCCTCTCCCCCGAGCTGTGCGAACGGCTGGCCGGGCGGGCGATCAACATCCACCACTCCTTCCTCCCCGGGTTCAAGGGCGCGAACCCGTACCGGCAGGCCCACGCCCGCGGTGTCAAGCTGATCGGCGCGACCGCCCACTTCGTCACCAGTGACCTCGACGAGGGCCCGATCATCGAGCAGAACGTCGTGCGGGTCGATCACACGCGCAGCGTCCCGGAGCTCGTCGCCATCGGACAGGACGAGGAGAGCCGCACGCTCACCCAGGCGGTGAAGTGGTTCGCGGAGGACCGCGTGCTGCTCGACGGTGCGAGGACGATCATCTTCCGCTGACCCCCGCTCGGTAGACTGGGCCGGTGACTCCCGCCCATGATCAGCAGGCCCCGGTCCGGGTCGGACCGAACGACGTCCTCCGCTTCGTGCTCGAGCTGTTCGCGATCGTGTCGCTCGGCATCTGGGGTTTCGTGGCCTGGCCGCTGCCGTGGAACATCGTCATCGGGATCGGCGCGCCGGTGCTCGCGATCCTGCTGTGGGCGCTCTTCCGCTCCCCCCGCGCTGTGCTGCACGTCGACGCCTACGTGAAGGCGCTGGTCGAGATCCTCGTGATGGGCTCGGCCGCCTTCGCCTGGTGGGACCTCGGCCAGCCGGTCGTCGCCATCGTGTTCGCCGTGATCGCGACCGTCAGCGGCGTGATCAACGGACGGCGCGAGTTCTCGTGACCGGCCTGGTCATCCACGACGCCCGCAAAGTGGATGCGGACGGGCTGGTCGACGACTTCTGGCTGGTCGCCGAGGAGGGCCGCATCACTGCGACCGGCTCGGGAACCGGGTGGCACGCGGCCGCGCGGCTTCCGGACGCCGAGGTGATCGACGCCGGCGGACACTGGCTGACGCCCGGCTTCATCGACCTGCACTGCCACGGCGGCGGCGGACACGTCTTCGACGACGGCGCCGATGAGCTGCTCGCCGGCCTGGCCGCGCACCGCGCGCACGGGACGACGCGCTCGGTCATCTCGCACGTCGCCGCGCCGCTCGCCTCCCTGCGCGAGAGCCTCGCGATCGTGGCCGAGCTCGCCGCCGCCGACCCGCTGATCCTCGGGTCGCACCTGGAGGGACCGTTCCTGGCGCGCGAGCGGCGCGGTGCGCACGACGAGGCGTTCCTGCGCGACCCCGGGCCGGAGATGGTGGAGGAGCTGATCGGCGCGGCGCGCGGCACGCTGCGGGTCGTCACGATGGCCCCTGAGCTGCCCGACGCGCTGGAGTCGATCCCGGTCCTCACGGAGGCGGGAGTGGTCGTCGCCGTCGGTCACACGTCGGCCGACTACGACCAGACCGCGCGGGCGTTCGACGTGGGCGCGCGGCTGCTCACGCACGCCTTCAACGCGATGAACGGCATCCACCACCGCGAGCCGGGGCCGGTGATGGCGGCGCTCGACAATCCCGCGGTGACGATCGAGCTGATCCTCGACGGACTGCACGTGCATCCGTCGGTCGCGAGGCTGCTGCTCGGCTCGGCACCCGGCCGGGTGGCCCTCGTGACCGATGCGATGGCGGCCGCCGGAGCCTCGGACGGCGACTACCGGCTGGGCGGCCTGAACGTCACGGTGCGGGAGGGCCTCGCGGTCCTCTCCGGCACGGCGACGATCGCCGGCTCCACCCTCACGCAGGATGCGGCCCTCCGCAACGCGATCACCCTCACCGGCCTCGACCCGGCGGAAGCCGTCGCCGCCCTGACGCAGGCGCCCGCGCGCGTGCTGGGCGAGGACCACCGGCTGGGCCGCCTGCACACGGGGTACGCGGCGGATGCCGTGATCCTCGACCACGAATGGCGTGTGCGGACGGTCGTTGCGGACGGGCGGGTGCTGTAGGACCAGTGCGGCGTGCACGTCACCGACGTGCGGGCGCGGTACGCAGAGCGGCCCGGCACCGTGGAGGTGCCTGT
>NZ_JBPGXM010000181.1:0-5354 GCF_056755495.1 Leifsonia sp. KNZ12-8B | reverse complement strand
CCTCAGCAACATCCAGACCGCACCCACCCCCTCCACAGCCGCCGCGGGCACCCTGTGGGACGATGACGACCCGTGACCCCGCCCGCGCCGTGCCGCCGCGCGTCCCCGCCGCCCTCGACCGCCTCGCCGAGCCGTTGCGGGGGTTCGAGCTGCGCATCCCGAGCACCCGGCGGGGTGCCGTGTGGAAGTTCCTCGGCTTCGCGCTCGTCGCGGCCGTGCTGAGCACGGTGCTCGTGCTGCCGGGCGTGCTCGGCGCCGGTGCGGCGACGGCGGCCGGGGTGAACGACTTCCAGGCGCTGCCTGGCGACCTCACCATCCAGCAGTTCGCCCAGAATTCGACCGTGTACGCCAAGCAGGGCGGCCAGGACGTCCCGATCGCGCAGTTCTACGCCCAGAACCGGCAGGACGTCGGCTGGAAGGACATCGCGCAGGACGTCAAGGACGCCGCCGTGTCGGCCGAGGACCCGCGGTTCTACTCCGAGGGTGCTGTGGACATCCTGGGCACGATCCGCGGCGCGCTCGCGACCGTCATCGGCGGGGATGTGCAGGGCGGCTCCTCCATCACGCAGCAGTACGTGAAGAACATCGAGGTCGAGAAGTGCGAGGCGCTCACCGACCAGAAGAAGCTGCAGGCCTGCTACGACGACGCCGCCGGCGTCACCCTCCAGCGCAAGGTGCAGGAGATGCGCTACGCGGTCGGGCTGGAGAAGAAGTACAGCAAGCAGGACATCCTGCTCGGCTACCTCAACGTCGTCGGCTTCGGCGGCCAGGTGTACGGCATCCAGGCAGCCGCGCACTACTACTTCGGCACCACCGCCGCGCAGCTCACCCTGCCCCAGGCGGCGACGCTGGTCGCGATACTCAACAACCCGGCGAACCTCCGCATCGACCAGCCCGACAACAAGGACAACGGCGCCGCGAACGGGTACGCCCTCACCCTGGAGCGCCGCGACTACGTCCTCGACCGGATGTACACGACGCACACCATCACCGCCGCCGAGCGCGACGCGGCGAAGAAGACGCCCATCCAGCCGGCCATCACCCCGACGACGAGCGGATGCGCGGCCGCCGCCCAGTACAACGCCGCGTTCTTCTGCGACTACGTGCGCGACGTCGTGCTCAACGACTCCGCGTACGGCAAGACCGCCGACGACCGCTGGGCCACCCTGAACCGCGGCGGCCTCAAGATCTACACGACGCTGAACCTCGATCTGCAGGCCACCGCGCAGCAGGCGCTGAGCGCGTACGTCCCCGCGTCCCGCCCCGACATCGACCTCGGCGCCTCCAACGTCTCGGTCGAGGTCGGCACCGGGCGCATCGTGACGATGGTGCAGAACCGCGCCTTCAACAACACCGACCAGCCGGCCGACGGCACCACGGCGGTGAACTACAACACCGACGAGGACTACGGAGGCTCGCAGGGCTTCCAGACCGGCTCCACGTTCAAGGCGTTCGACCTGGCGGGCTGGCTGGAGGCGGGGCACGGGCTGTACGAGACCGTCAACGCGTCGCAGCACACATTCTCCACCGACGAGTTCACGAACTCCTGCGAGGACATCGCCGGGCCCGACTGGCACGTCGTCAACGACGAGGGCTCCGCGAGCCGGCTGTCGGTGATGGCGGCCACCGCGGAATCGGTGAACACGGCGTTCGCCCGGATGGGCACCGAGACCGACCTGTGCTCGATCCTCAACGCCGCGAAGAGCCTCGGCGTGCACGCGGCCTCGGCGGAGAACCCGCTCACCTCGACGCCGTCGATGATCCTCGGCACGAACTACATCGCCCCGCTCACGATGGCGACCGCGTACGCCGGCATCGCGAACAACGGCACCGCCTGCACCCCGATCGCGATCGACCGCGTGGTCAACGCCGACGGCAGCGAGCATGCCGTGACCAAGACCTCCTGCACGCCCGGCCTCAAGCCCGACATCGCGGCGGGCGTCGCGTACGCGCTGCAGGGCGTCATGCGCGGGGGAGGGACGGCCGAGAGCGCCAACCCGTACGACGGCACGCCCATCCTCGGCAAGACCGGCACCACCGACGACTCCCTGCAGAACTGGCTCGTCACCTCCACCACGAAGGTCGCCACGGCCACCTGGGTCGGCAACGTGTCCGGCTCGACCCCGTTGCGCGACCTGGAGTTCAACGGGGTGAACGGCGGCAACGTGAAGTTCCGCATCGCCGAGCCGATCCTGGAGGCGCTGGACACGCTCTACGGCGGCGACGACTTCGCCGAGCCCAGCGACGCGGTGCTGTACGGGGCGGAGGACTCCGGGTCGGGCTCGGACTCCGGCGACCAGGAGTCCACGCCGGCGCCCACGGTCGCGCCGACGCCGACCGACACCCCGGAGCCCGAGCAGCCCGCCGAGCCCGCGCCGACCCCGACCCCGACGCCGACCCCGGAGCAGGGGCAGGAGCAGAACGGACCTGGTCTCCCGGTCCCGGCCCCGACGCCCTAGTTCCCGGAGCCGCCGAGTCGTGAGCTCATGTCACTCCTCGGCACCGCAACCCGCACCTGCTCACGACTCGCCGGGCTCAGGACGCGGCGGGCTCCGGCGCGCCCAGCCACGCCTCCAGGATGCGCGTGCGCAGCGCGTTCGAGCGCTCGGCGAAGCCGCGCTGGCGTCGCACGTACTCGGCCTTGCCCTCCGGCGTCTCGATCCGCACCGGCTCGTCGCCCCAGACGCGGGCATCGTACGGGGAGGCCGCCATGTCGAGCCGGCGGATGTCGCGCGCCAGCTCGAAGGCGTCGAGCAGCAGCTCACCGGGGACCAGCGGACCGAGCTTCACCGCCCACTTGTAGACGTCCATCCCGGCGTGGAGGCAGCCCGGCTGCTCCAGCTCGGGCTGCGTCTCGCGCGTGGGGGCGAACCGGTTGCGCGGCACGGCGTCCGGCGTGAA
Source organism: Leifsonia sp. KNZ12-8B (assembly GCF_056755495.1). NCBI lineage: Bacteria > Bacillati > Actinomycetota > Actinomycetes > Micrococcales > Microbacteriaceae > Leifsonia > Leifsonia sp. KNZ12-8B. Next base: position 2,453 of record NZ_JBPGXM010000181.1, on the reverse strand, counting down.
GAAGCGGAACGCGTCGATGTGCGTGCAGCGCAGCTCGTGGGACTCGACGACCGCGTCGGTGCCCGCTTGGCCGAGCCGCAGCGGCACGGCGTGGCGGTGCTCCGGCTGCCGGTACACCATCGCCCACTCGTGCAGCCCGAAGCAGCCGAACTGCCCTGGCCGGGCGGCGGTGGAGCGGAGGATGCGCTCGACCCCGCGCAGGAGGGGCGCCTTCTCGGCCTCCAGAGCCTCTCGGTCCACGGTGAGGCCGCCCGGCGTCTCTCCCGCGCGGTACCAGCGCCAGTCGGCGCGGGGCGTGCCGGCGGCGTCGAGCAGTTCGACGCCCGGGCCGGGATGCCAGCGCCGCAGGACGGCCGGCGAGTACGAGTAGTACGTGTAGAGGAAGTCGTCGACCGGGTCCTTCTCGCCCCGGGCCGCGCGGGCGCGGCGGTCCGCGGTCAGCGCGTCCGCGCGCTCGGCATGGGCGGCTTCGCGGGCGCGCCAGTCGGCGGGAGGAAGGAGGGTGGGCACGTCTCGAGGATAGGCGACCCCGCCGAGTCGTGACCTCAGCTCACGTCTCGCGCGCGCAACCCGCCACGAGTCACGACTCGGGCGTCGTGCCGGGCAGCGCCTCCAGCGGGTTCTCGCGCAGCTTGCGGGCGACGCCGCCGTCGACCAGCCGCCGTGCGGACGTGCCGGGCTTGCGCTCGGCCTGATCGGTCACGCAGGCGGTGAACTCCGCACCGAGCGTCAGGCGCGGGTAGGCGGCCAGGACCTCCCGCACGAACGGCTCCGGGAGCACGTCGGCGCGCGCCCCCGAGATGTCGAGCGCGGTCGCGATCTCGAGGAGGTACCCCTCCGCATCCATCGCCGGGTCGACGGAGGGCCAGTTGTGCCGCACGATCACCTCGTGCACGCGGGTGCGCCGCTCGGCCGGCCAGCCCGCGCCCGCGGTGAGCGCGACGCCGACGTGGCCCCCCGCGTCCTCGTACGCGAGGGTGTGGTTGTCGAAGGCGGTCACGATGCCGATGTCGTGGAGCAGCGCCGAGACGTACACGAGTTCGCGGTCGTAGCCGGTGCGGCCCTCCACCGCCGCGAACGCCTCCGCCCACAGCCACGAGCGGACGACGTGGTTGAGCAGCGACGGCGTGTGGTACTCGGCGGCGAGCTCGCGCGCGGCGCGGGCGGCCGGGGTGTCGGGCGCGGTGAACGTGTGGAGGTGCAGGTCCATTCCTCCATCTTGCTGCGGCCCGGCACGCCCCTCCGCAGACATCGCGCCGAATACGGAGGAGATCCGGCCACTCCCGGCAGCGGCCTCCTCCGTCCTCCGCCGAGACCCGGGGTGTCGCCGCTGCGCGCCTCCCTTCTGCCCGGCGCTAGCCCCGCGGGTCGAGCACCGTGATCCCGACCGGCGGGGCCGACTCGGCGAGCGGCAGCAGTCGCGCCGCCTCCGCCAGCCCGACGTGCGCACCGAGCAGGGCCTGGGGCGACAGCGCGCCGGAGGCGACGAGCTCCAGCATCGCCGGGTAGTCGGCGGCCGACATGCCGTGGCTGCCGAGCACATCCAGCTCCCACCCGATCACCCGGTCGAGGGGGAGGGCGGGGCCGCCGCTCAGCAGACCGATCTGCACGTGCCTCCCGCGGCGGCGCAGCGATCGGACCGACGCGGTCGCCGTCGCCACCGAGCCGACCGCGTCGACCGAGACGTCGGCCCCGCCGCCGGTGAGGTCCGCGATGGCCTCCGGTGTGCCGTCCTCCGCCGCCAGGACATGCGCCGCGCCGAGCGACCGCGCCAGCTCGAGCGCGGCCGGCGACCGGTCCACGGCGATGGGACGCGCGCCGAGCGCCGCCGCGATCATGACCGCGCTGAGCCCGACGCCGCCCGCGCCGTACACCGCGATCCACTCGCCTTCGCGCACCCGCGCCCGTGCGGTCAGCGCCCGGTACGCGGTCGCGAACCGGCAGCCGAGGCTCGCCGCCGCGTCGAACGCCAATCCGTCGGGGAGCGCCACGAGGTTGAGGTCGGCGGCGCGCACCACGACGAGCTCGGCGTGCGAGCCCCAGTGCGTGAAGCCCGGCTGGGTCTGCTGCGGGCACACCTGCGCCTGCCCGCTGCGGCACCACTCGCACGTCCCGCAGCCGTTGACGAAGGGGGCGGTGACCCGCTCGCCAACGCGCCAGCGGGTGACGCCCGCGCCCACCGCCTCCACGACGCCGGCGAACTCGTGCCCGGGGACGTGCGGCAGCGACACCGAGTCGTCGTGCCCGGCCCACGCGTGCCAGTCGCTGCGGCACAGGCCGGAGGCGGCCACCCTGATCAGGGCCGCGCCGTCCGGCACCACGGGGTCGGGGACCTCCGCGACGGTGACAGGGGCGGCGAAGGCGTCGTAGTACAGGGCTCTCATGTTCGTGCTTCCGTGGTTAGGCGGTCGGGGCTCAGTGGTCGGGGCTCAGTCTGTCTCTTATACACATCT
>NZ_JBPGXM010000180.1:0-5455 GCF_056755495.1 Leifsonia sp. KNZ12-8B | reverse complement strand
GGGGGGGGGGGGGGGGGGGCCCGGGGGGGGGGGCCCCCCCCCCCGCGGGGGGGGGGGGGCCCGCCGCGGGGCCGGCCCGGGGGGGGGGGCGGGGCCGTTCCGCTTGCGCCGCGTCGCAGCCGCGCCGTGGTGCGCTGTGCCGCGCTTGTGCCGCGCTACACGGTGCTGCCCTCCGCGGCGGCGCCCTGCGCGGCGCGCCGCCGCCGGATACCCAAGAGGAACAGGCCGCCCAGGAGCAGGCTCAACGCTCCGAGCCCCAGCGGCAGGATGTCGGCTCCGGTGTGGGCCAGCACCGTCGGCTCAGGCGCGAGCGCGATCCGGACGGTGTTCGACGCACCGTCGACCTGCTGCCCCTTCGGACCGGTGCCGGTCGCCCAGGCCGTGTTCTCCACCCAGCCGCGGGCGACGTCGACGGAGGTGATGGTGTAGTTCGCCGTCGCGACGATCGTCTGTCCCGGCTCGAGAGTGCCGGGTGCTCCCGGCCACGCGCCGAACACGACAGGGCTGAGACCGTCGAGAGGGTCGGCGATCTGGACGCCGGTAAGGGTGACGTTGCCCGCGTTGGAGACCGTGATCTGGAATTCGACGCGGTCACCCACGCGGCCCGTGGCACCCGCCGCGAGCTGACCCGTCTTGGTCACGCTGAGCCCCGGAGCGCTCTGCGCCGGGAGCGGCACCGTGGCCTCACCGGGGCCCGACGGCACGGGCGTACCGTCCGGCGCCGTGCCGCTCGCGTGAGCGACGTTGGAGATGGCCCCGGCGTCCACATCTGCGTCGCTGATGGTGTGCGAGGCGCGGGCCGTCACCGTCTGGCCCGGGCTCAGGACGCCGTCGGCACCTGGCCAGGTGTACTCCAGCGGCGACAGCCCCTCCAGCGCGTCGCTGATCACGACGCCGGTCAGCGTGACGTTGCCGATGTTGGTGGCGGCGAACGTGTAGTTCACGAGGGAGCCGACATCTCCATCCGTCGGGTCGGCCAGGGTCGCCTGCTTCACCAGCGCCAGTCCCGGCTCAGGGTCGACCGGGACCACGGCCTCCGCCGGGCCGGCGGGGACCGGCGAGCCGTCGGGCGCCGAGCCGAGCGCGGTTGCGGTGTTCATCACCGCTCCGGCATCGACGTCCTCCTGCGTCAGCGTGTAGCTCGCGGTCGCGGTCGCCGTCTGACCGGGCGACAGGACGCCCGGTTCGGCCGGCCACGCGTACTGCAGGGCGGAGAGCCCGGGCAGCGCGTCGGCGATCGCGACGCCGGACAGCGTGACGGTGCCGGTGTTCGCGACGGTGAAGGTGTAGTCCACGGCGTCACCGGCCATCCCGGATGCTCCCGCTGCGAGAGCGGCCGACTTGGTCACCAGCAGCCCGGGCTGCGCGACGATCGGGACGACCGCCTCCGACGGACCGCTCGTCACCGGGATGCCGTCGGGCGATGCCCCCGTCGCGATAGCGCTGTTCATCACGGAACCCGCATCCACGTCGCGCTGAGTGAGCGAGTACACCGCAGTGGCCGTCGCCTCCTCGCCCGGTGCGAGCACCCCGGCCGCTCCTGGCCAGACGTACGCCGGGGCCGACAGGCCCGTGAGCTGGTCGGTGATCGCGACTCCCCGAAGGGTGACGTTGCCGGTGTTGGTGATCGTGAAGGCGTAGTCCACCTCGTCGCCCGCGCGCCCGGTGGCGGCGTCCGCCAGGGTGGCGGTCTTGACGATGCTCAGGCCCGGTTGCGGGATGAGCGGGACCACGGCCTCGGCCGGTCCGCCATCCACGGGATTGCCGTGGGGGTCGGCGCCGTGGGCGGTGGCGAGGTTCATCACCGAGCCGGAGTCCACATCGGCCTGCGTCAGCGTGTACGTCGCGGTGGCGGTGGCCGCCTCCCCCGGCGCCAGCACTCCCTGTGTCGCGCCGGGCCACGCGTAGCTCAGCGCGGACAGCCCGGCCAGCTGGTCGACGATCGAGACGGCCGACAGCGTCACGGTTCCTGCGTTGGTCGCGGTGAACGTGTACTCGATCGTCTCACCCGCCTTCGCCGTCGCACCCGCGGCCAGGGCCGCAGACTTCACCAGGTCGAGCTTCGGCGCAGCCGGGATCGGCACCACGGCCTCAGCAGGAGCGCTCGGCACGTCCATACCGTCGGGGGCCGTCGCCGTTGCGGTGGCGAGGTTGGTGACCGAACCAGCGTCAACGTCCGCCTGGGTCAGCAGATAGGTCGCCGTCGCGCTCGCGCTCTCGCCCGGAGCCAGCACACCAGCGGCACCGGGCCAGACGTATGCGATCGGGGACAGCCCGGCCAGCTGATCTGCGATCGTGACCGCGGAGAGCGTCACCGTGCCGGTGTTCGTGGCGGTGAAGGAGTACTCCACCGTGTCACCGGCCTTGCCGACAGCACCAGCAGCTAGGGCGCCGGCCTTCACCAGGGCGAGCCCCGGATGCGGGACCAGCGGGACGATGGCCTCGGCCGGAGCCGTCGGCACGTCATCCCCCTTAGGCGCCTTGCCCTGCGCGGTCGCGACGTTCCTGACGCCCCCGGCGTCCACGTCCGCCTGGGTCAGCACGTACGTCGCCGTCGCGGTCGCGATCTGTCCGGGAGCCAGGACACCGGTCGCACCCGGCCAGCTGTAGCTGAGCGCGGAGACGCCTGCGAGCTGGTCCGCGATCGACACCCCGTGCAGAGTGACCGTGCCCGTGTTCGTCATCGTGAACGAGAAGTCCACCGTGTCACCGGCCTTCCCCGTCGCACCCGCGGCCAGAGCACCGGTCTTCACCAGCTCCAGCACCGGCTTCGGAGCAAGCGGCACCACCGCCGGAGCCTCCGGCGAATCCACGCCACCACCCGTCGGATCCGTGCCATGCGCGGTCGCGAGGTTCATCACCGACCCCGAATCCACATCCGCCTGCGTCAACGTGTACGACGCCGTCGCCGTCGCCACCTGCCCCGGCGCCAGCACGCCCACGCCAGCCGGCCACGAGTATGCGGGCTTCGACAGCCCGGCCAGCCGGTCCGCCAGGGAGACACCGTTCAGGGTCACCGTTCCGGAGTTCGTCGCTGTGAACGTGTACTTCACCGTGTCACCGGCCTTGCCCACCGCACCCGCAGCGAGCGCCGCCGACTTCACCAGGTCGAGCGCCGGCTTGGGCGTCAGCGGAACCACCGCCGGAGCCTCCGGCGAATCCACGCCACCACCCTTCGGGTCCGTGCCATGCGCGGTCGCGACGTTCATCACCGAACCGGAGTCCACATCGGCCTGCGTCAAGGTGTAGGTCGCGGTCGCGGTGACCGCCTCACCCGGTGCCAGTGCACCTGCCGTCGCGGGCCAGACATAGCTCAGCACCGACAGTCCGGCGAGCCGATCGGCGACCGAGACGTTGGACAGTGTCACCGTGCCGGAGTTGGTGGCCGTGAACGTGTACTCCACCGCGTCGCCTGCCTTCCCGGTCGCGCCGGCCGCGAGCGCGGCCGACTTCACCAGGTCGAGCTTCGGCGCAGCCGGGACCGGCACGACAGCCTCGGCCGGAGCGCTCGGCACGTCCGTCCCATCCGGCGCCTTCCCGTTCACGGTGGCGACGTTCTTCACCGAACCGGCATCCACATCCGCCTGCGTCAGGACATACGTCGCCGTCGCAGTCACCTGCTCACCCGGCGTGAGCACACCCGCCGCACCCGGCCAGGTATAGCCGATCATCGAAAGTCCAGGCAGTTGGTCAGTGATGGACACAGCCGACAACGTCACGGTGCCGCTGTTGGTCGCCGTGAAGGAGTACTCCAGGGTGTCACCGGCCTTGCCTGTCGCGCCCGCCGCCAGAGCGCCGGTCTTGACCAGTTCGAGCTTGGGGGCCGGGGCGACCGGGACGATGGCCTCCGCCGGAGCGGACGGGACGTCGCCGCCCTTGGGGTCCGTGCCGTGCGCGGTTGCGACGTTCTTCACCGACCCGGCGTCCACATCCGCCTGGGTCAGCACGTACGTCGCCGTCGCGGTCGCGGCCTGTCCGGGAGCCAGCTCACCAGCAACACCGGGCCACGTGTAAGCGAGCACGGAGACGCCTGCCAGCTGGTCCGCGATCGACACCCCGTGCAGAGTGACCGTGCCCGTGTTCGTCATCGTGAACGAGAAGTCCACCGTGTCACCGGCCTTCCCCGTCGCACCCGCGGCCAGAGCACCGGTCTTCACCAGCTCCAGCACCGGCTTCGGAACCAGCGGCACCACCGCCGGAGCCTCCGGCGAATCCACGCCACCACCCGTCGGATCCGTGCCATGCGCGGTCGCGAGGTTCATCACCGACCCCGAATCCACATCCGCCTGCGTCAACGTGTACGACGCCGTCGCCGTCGCCACCTGCCCCGGCGCCAGCACGCCCACGCCAGCCGGCCACGAGTATGCGGGCTTCGACAGCCCGGCCAGCCGGTCCGCCAGGGAGACACCGTTCAGGGTCACCGTTCCGGAGTTCGTCGCTGTGAACGTGTACTTCACCGTGTCACCGGCCTTGCCCACCGCACCCGCAGCCAGAGCCGCCGACTTCACCAGATCCAGCTGCGGCATGGGCGTCAGCGGAACCACCGCCTCGGCGGGTCCTGTGGGGACGTCCGTACCGGATGGCGACTTCCCGAGCGCGGTTGCGACGTTGATGACCGATCCGGCATCCACGTCGGCCTGCGTCAGCGTGTAGGACGCCGTCGCCGTGACCGCCTGGCCGGGAAGCAGTACGCCCGGCGCCGCCGGCCAGCTGTACGCGAGGGACGACAGGTTCGGCAATTGGTCCGCGATTGAGACGCCGGACAGCGTCACCGTGCCGGAGTTGGTGGCCGTGAACCCGAAGTGAACGCGGTCGTCGGCTTTGCCGGTCGCTCCGCTCTCCAGAGCCCCGGTCTTCACGAGGTCGAGCTGCGGCTGCACCGTCAAAGGCACGGTCGCCGTGCCGGGATTGCTCGGCACCGGCTGCCCGGCAGGATCGGTGCCCTTCGCCGTCGCCACGTTGGTGACAGCGCCGGCGTCGACATCCTTCTGCGCGATGGTGTAGCGCGCGGTCGCGGTCGCCTGCTGGCCCGGCTGGAGGACTCCGGGTGCGGCCGGCCACTGATACGTGAGTGCGGAGAGGCCGGGCAGCGGATCCGTTACAGCGACGCCGGTCAGCGTCACGTTGCCCGCGTTCGTCACGGTGAACGCGTACTCCACGTTGTCGCCGACGACACCGGTTCCTCCGGTCGACACGACCGACTTCGTGAGCGTCAATCTGGGCGTCTGAGCGAGCGGAACCGTGGCGGGCGCCTTCGGCGAGTCCACCCCCGCACCCGACGGCGCGGTGCCGTGCGCCTGCGCCAGGTTGGCGATCGAGCCTGCATCCAGGTCGTGCTGCGTGACGGTGTAGGTCGCCGTCGCGGTCACCTTCTGACTCGGCGCCAACGTCCCAGCCGCACCCGGCCACGAATACACCGGTGCGCTCAGACCGACCAGCTGGTCCGCGATCGTGA
>NZ_JBPGXM010000179.1:0-5491 GCF_056755495.1 Leifsonia sp. KNZ12-8B | reverse complement strand
CCACCTGTTCTACGTCGCCCGGCGCGCGGAGCAGGGCGACGCCGCGGCGCTGGCCGCGGCGACCGAGCTGGGGCGAGGGCTGTCGACGGATGAGGCGGTCGCGGAGGCGGTGGCGGTCGCGGAGGCGGCGGCGGCCGCACCGGGGAGGGAGTCGTGACCCGCGGCACCGGCGCAGCCTCCGCGGCGACGGCGGCCGGCGTGGAGGGCACGGACCGCATCCTGCTCTACACGCGGATCGTGGGGGCGGTGATCGTCCCGTTCCTCGTGGCGGCGGTGATCATCCTGTACCCGTTCGCCGACCGCACGGGCGAGCTCTTCGCGTGGACGATCCTCCCGCCCATCACCGCGATGCTGCTGGGCAGCGCGTATGCGGGCGGGATCTGGTTCTTCGTGCAGGTGGTGCGGTCAGGGCAGTGGCACACGGTCCGGCACGGCTTCCCGGCCGTGCTGCTGTTCTCGGTGCTGCTCGCGGCTGCGACGTTCCTCCACTGGGAGAAATTCCATCACGGGCATATCTCGTTCATCGTGTGGCTGACGCTCTACGTCACCACGCCGTTCCTCGTGCTCGCGGCGATGATCGTGAACCGCCGGGAGGACACGGGCGCGCCCGCGGATCCGGAGGCCTCCCTCCCGGCGTGGGTGCGGGCCGTCTTCGCGCTGATCGGCATCGCGGCGCTGCTCTGCGGGCTGTGCCTGTTCTTCGCCCCGGCGCTCGGCATCGACCTCTGGGCCTGGAAGCTGACCCCGCTGACGGCCCGCGTCGTCGGCGCGGTGCTGACCCTCCCGGGCATGGTCAACGTGTGGATGCTCGGCGACCCGCGCTGGTCGGCCTTCCGCCGCATCGTGCAGGCCGAGCTGATCAGCCTGGTGCTCATCCTCGTCGCGCTGCTGCTGCGCGGCGGCGAGCTGCTGTGGGACCGGCCCGCCGCGCCCCTCCTCGTCGCTGGGATGGCGTGCTCGCTGCTGATCTTCGCGGCGGTGTACGTGTGGGGCGAGACGCGGCTCGATCGAGTCGGCAGGACACGCCGCCCGCCGGGCGGCGGAGACGGCGCATCCTGACAAGTCGGTGTCAGCGGGTGGGGTCGGGGACCGTCTCCTGCAACGCGCGGATGAGGGACTGCGCGTCGTACGGCCCGATGTGCCGCCGGCCGTTGATGTAGAAGGTCGGCACGGCGGTGATGTCCATCGCCTCGGCGTCGAGCATGTCGTCGCGGACGCGCGCCGCCACCTCCGGCGAGCTGAGATCGCGCTCGAAGCGGTCGAGGTCGAGGCCGAGGTCCTCGGCGCGGCGCAGGATGTCGGACGGGAGCTGGTTCTCCTGATCCGCGAACAGGCTGCGCTCGAACTCGAAGAACTTCCCCTGCTTCGCCGCGGCCTCCGACGCCTCCGCCGCCGCCAGTGCGTTCGGGTGGTACCGGGTCAGCGGGGCGTGCCGCCAGACGTAGCGGAGACTGTCGCCGAGCTCGCGGCTCACCTCCTGCACCGAGCCGGTCGCCTTCAGGCAGAAGCCGCACTGGAAGTCGCCGTACTCGACGATCGTCAACGGCGCATCCGGGTCGCCGAACAGGTGGTCGCGCGCCGGGTCGACCGGGCGGACCAGGGTGAGGCCGGCCTCCTCGCGCGGGCGCACGGCATCGGAGATGCGGAAGATGAGGGTCGCGATGACGAGCGCGACGACCGTGGCGGCCAGCACGCCGACGCGGGCGGCGTTCTGCGCGGTCTCGTCCTGGATCGCCAGGTCGACGATGAAGAGCGAGATGGTGAAGCCGATCCCGCACAGCGCCGCTCCCCCCGCGAGCCGGTCGACCGTCAGACCGGGGCCGAAGTCGCCGATGCGGAACACACGCAGCAGCGCCGTCGAGCCGAAGACGCCGACGAACTTGCCGACGACGAGACCGGCGAGCACGCCCCACGCCAGCGGCGAGGCGATCGCACCGAGGAGGATGTCGCCGTCGAGGCGGACGCCCGCGTTCGCGAGCGCGAACAGCGGGAGGACGACGTATGCCACGTACGGCGACCACGCCGACTGCAGGCGCTCGTTGATGGAGATGGACTCGCGCAGGCTGTTCGCGGCAGCCCGCGCGTACTCGGTGTTGGGCGACTGCCGGAACGTGCGGGCCAGGTCGAGCGCGTGCTCGACGTCGCGCCGGTTCGGCCGGTACACCGGGATCAGCAGCGCCATCGCGACGCCGGCGAGCGTCGGGTGGACCCCGGAGGCGAGGAACGCCAGCCACACGACGATCGCGAGCGTCGCGTAGACCGGGCCGCGGCCTCCACGCAGGTAGCGGGTGAAGTACACGCCCACCAGGCCGACGGCCGCCACGATCAGCGGCAGCGGGTTGAAGTGGTCGGTGTACACGAGCGCGATGATGCTCAGCGCGCCGATGTCGTCCACCACGGCGAGCGCCAGCAGGAAGATGCGCAGGCGGCCGGTGGCATGCGGTCCGATCAACGCGAGGGCGCCGACGAGGAAGGCGGTGTCGGTCGAGATGACGACGCCCCAGGCGTGCTCGTAGCCGGTGCCCATCACGAACAGCAGGAAGACGAGCGCCGGGACCGCGAGCCCGAACAGCGCGGCCACCACCGGGACGACGGCCCGCGACCAGCTCGTCAGCTCGCCGATCGCGAACTCGCGCCGCACCTCCAGGCCCACGGTGAAGAAGAAGATCGCCATCAGCGCGTCGTTGACGAGCGAGTGGAGGGTGAAGTCGAGCTGCAGGTCGCCGAGGCCGAGGGTCAGGTGCGTCTCCCAGAACCGCTCGTAGCCCGTGTACGAGATGTTGGCCCACACGATCGCGATCAGGGTGGCGGCGACGAGGAGCAGCGCGCCGAGCCGGCTGCGGCCGACGGCGAGGAAGCGATCCTTCAGCGAGGGGCGGCGCTGCGTCGACCGACCCGTCTGCTGGGGGTCGGGAGATCGCTGGATGATGGTGAGCTGGGTCACGGGATCCTCCGGTCGGGTGTGGCTTCTATCTCAGCGCTTTTGCGAACGCAGCGCCAGTGGACCTGACGCGTCGCCGCACCGGACTCACGCCCGAAACAATCGGCGGCTAGGGTTCACGCACCGGCACCCGCATCACATCCGGTATCCCGACTGTTCACCAGAGACTCAGCACCAGGAGGCCCCTCCATGCGTTCGAGACACCACGACCGGCGCAGCGGCCGGCGTGCCGCCGCCGTCGTCGCCACCGCGGCGATCGTCGCGGCCGTGCAGCTGCCGCTGGCGGCGCCGGCCACCGCCGCTCCCGCGCCCGGCGCGCCCACGATCGGCGACTCGCTGTTCACCGGCATCGGCAACGGCGGCTACGACGTGAAGCACTACGACGTCGCGATCACGTACAACGACGACAAGACCATCACCGCCACGACCACCATCACCGCCACGGCGACGCAGGAGCTGTCGGCGTTCTCGCTCGACCTGGAGGGGCTCACCGTCGACTCGGTGCTGGTCAACGGCGCGCCGGCGGCCGGGTACACGCGCAGCATGAACCCGGCGACCTCCTCGTACAAACTGAACATCAGCCCGGTGGCCGCGCTGACCGGCGACTTCACCGTGACGGTCGCCTACTCCGGCTCCCCGGTCACCCACACCGACCCCGACGGCTCGAGCGAGGGCTGGGTGCTGACCAGCGACGGCTTCACCGCCCTCGGCCAGCCGGTGGGCAACATGACCTGGCTGCCGAGCAACAACACCCCGGCGGACAAGGCCACCTACGACATCGCGATCACGGCGCCCAACACGATCGGCGGCGCGTCCGCCGCGGCGGTGAGCAACGGCCAGCTGGTCTCGGCGACCGCCGTCGGCGACGGCAGCCGCACCACCTGGCACTGGCAGCAGAACAAGCCGATGGCGACCGAGCTCGCGATGATCTCGTACGGCAAGTACCTGACCTACGAGTCGGACATCGCTCTCTCGAGCGGGCGCACCATCCACGAGTGGACGTTCGTCGACCCGGCGGTCACGACCGCCAACCAGACGACGATCCAGACCCGGCGAGCGGCCCTGCCGGAGATCCTGACTTACCTGGAGGGCAAGTACGGCGCGTACCCGGGCGACAGCACCGGCTTCGTGGTCGACATCACCAGCCTCGGCTATGCGCTGGAGACGCAGGACCGGCCGTACTTCGAGCGTTCGGTGGGCCTGTCCACGTTCATCCACGAGCTGGCGCACCAGTGGTTCGGCGACTCCGTCTCGCCGAACGACTGGAACAGCATCTGGCTGAATGAGGGGCCGGCCACCTTCATCCCGACGCAGTACGCATTCGACCACCGGACGTCGGCGGACTCGACGGCCACCACGTACTTCAACGCGTGGAACACGACGGCGAGCACGAACGCGCGCTGGGCGATCCCGCCGGCGGCGATGACCGACCCGGCCGACCTGTTCGACTGGCAGGTCTACAACCGCGGCGCCATGACGCTGGAAGCGCTGCGCCAGGCGATCACGCCCTCCGTCTTCGACACCGTGATGAAGACGTGGACGACGCGCTACGCCGGCCAGAGCAAGGGCACCGAGGACTTCATCGCGCTGGCGGAGGAGCTCTCGGGCAAGGACCTCACCGCGTTCTTCCAGGACTGGGTGTATGACGCCGACAAGCCCGCGTGGCCGGCGACCTCGACCGTCTCGCTGGCCTCGACCCCGGCCTCGGGCGAGGTGAAGCCGGGTGACACCGTCACGTACACGCTATCGACCACCAACACGGGACAGGTCCCGCTCACGCGAGCGACGGTCGCGGTGGATGTCGCGGACGTGCTCGACGACGCCGCCCTCGCCACCGTGCCAGCCGACGCGAGCTTCAGCGGCTCGACGGTCACCTGGTCGGTGCCGTCGCTCGCCCTCGGAGAGTCGGCCACGACGACCTTCACGGTCACGGTCGCGGCAACGTCGTCGGGCGGCACCCTGGCGGCGACCGCGGCGGGCGGCGGGCTGGGTGTGACCTGCGCCTCCTGTACCTCCACGCTGACGACGCCGGTGATCCCGCCGGCGCCGATCACGGAGGCCGACCTCACCGACGCCACCCGCAACGGCGTCGCGGTGTCGCCGGAGACCATCGCGCCCGGCGCGACGGTCACCGTGACCTTCCCCGACGCGTCGCACGACGGTTCGCAGGTCTCCGCGCTGCTGTTCTCGGCGCCGCGCACCGTCGCCACGGCCACGGTCGCCGGGCGGGAGGTCGTGGTCACGATCCCGGCCGACTCCGCGCTCGGCGCGCACAAGCTCGCGCTGGTGGACGGAGCAGGTGCGCTGCTCGGCTGGGACGACGTCACGGTCGCCGCGGTGTCGGGTGGAGACCCGGGCGGCGGGGACGGCGGCGGTGGTGGTGGTGCCGGCGCCGGTGGTGCCGGGGCCGGGGCGGGGACCGCGGGTTCCGGGGCCGGCTCGGCGTCGGGCGGCGTCTCCGGTGACGCGCTCGCCAGCACCGGCTCGTCGGTGGCCGGACCGGCGATCGCGGCCGGCGTGCTGACGGTGCTCTGTCTCTTATACACATCT
>NZ_JBPGXM010000178.1:0-5644 GCF_056755495.1 Leifsonia sp. KNZ12-8B | reverse complement strand
AACGGAAAATGGCCACCCAGCACTGGGTGGCCATTTCACGAAGAAGTCCGGCGGTGTCCTACTCTCCCACAGGGTCCCCCCTGCAGTACCATCGGCGCAGAGAGTCTTAGCTTCCGGGTTCGGAATGTGACCGGGCGTTTCCCTCTCGCTATGGCCGCCGAAACACTATTGATGTATCAAAGTGAACGATCAAGCTTTTGCTTGGATCGGTTCTCGACCGTACATCGAGAACCACATAGTGGACGCGGGCAATCTGGCCTCTCATACCAGCCTTACAACAGTATGAGAGTAGTGATTATCAAGTTATCGGCTTATTAGTACCGGTCAGCTCCATGGGTCTTTCGTCCCCACTTCCACATCCGGCCTATCAACCCAGTAGTCTAGCTGGGAGCCTCTCACCCGAAGGTATGGAAATCTCATCTTGAGGCCGGCTTCCCGCTTAGATGCTTTCAGCGGTTATCCATCCCGAACGTAGCTAACCAGCGGTGCTCTTGGCAGAACAACTGGCACACCAGAGGTTCGTCCAACCCGGTCCTCTCGTACTAGGGTCAGATCCTCTCAAATTTCCTACGCGCGCAGCGGATAGGGACCGAACTGTCTCACGACGTTCTAAACCCAGCTCGCGTACCGCTTTAATGGGCGAACAGCCCAACCCTTGGGACCTACTCCAGCCCCAGGATGCGACGAGCCGACATCGAGGTGCCAAACCATGCCGTCGATATGGACTCTTGGGCAAGATCAGCCTGTTATCCCCGAGGTACCTTTTATCCGTTGAGCGACAGCGCTTCCACAAGCCACTGCCGGATCACTAGTCCCGACTTTCGTCCCTGCTCGACTTGTCAGTCTCACAGTCAAGCTCCCTTGTGCACTTACACTCGACACCTGATTGCCAACCAGGTTGAGGGAACCTTTGGGCGCCTCCGTTACTTTTTGGGAGGCAACCGCCCCAGTTAAACTACCCACCAGGCACTGTCCCTGAACCGGATTACGGTTCTAAGTTAGATATCCAGAGTGACCAGAGTGGTATTTCAACAATGACTCCACGAACACTGGCGTGCCCGCTTCAAAGTCTCCCACCTATCCTACACAAGCCACACCGAACACCAATACCAAGCTATAGTAAAGGTCACGGGGTCTTTCCGTCCTGCTGCGCGTAACGAGCATCTTTACTCGTAATGCAATTTCGCCGAGTTCGCGGTTGAGACAGCTGGGAAGTCGTTACGCCATTCGTGCAGGTCGGAACTTACCCGACAAGGAATTTCGCTACCTTAGGATGGTTATAGTTACCACCGCCGTTTACTGGGGCTTAAATTCTGAGCTTCGCAAAAGCTAACCCTTCCTCTTAACCTTCCAGCACCGGGCAGGCGTCAGTCCGTATACATCGTCTTGCGACTTGGCACGGACCTGTGTTTTTAGTAAACAGTCGCTTCCCACTGGTCTCTGCGGCCTTCAAACGCTCCAGGAGCAAGTCCCTTCACGCCTCAGGCCCCCCTTCTCCCGAAGTTACGGGGGCATTTTGCCGAGTTCCTTAACCACGATTCTCTCGATCTCCTTGGTATTCTCTACCTGACCACCTGAGTCGGTTTGGGGTACGGGCGGCTGGAACCTCGCGTCGATGCTTTTCTCGGCAGCATAGGATCACTGAATTCGCCTTGACGGCTATGCGTAAGATCTCAGGCTATGTAAGAGACGGATTTGCCTATCTCTTGCCCTACATCCTTGCCCCGGGACAACCATCGCCCGGTACAGCTACCTTCCTGCGTCACACCTGTTAATACGCTAGCCGCACCAGCATGGGGTCGAGCGTTAGGCCCGGACCTTCACCCCGAAGGGATCCGAATCCGGGATTAGGACTCTTAGCACCACTGGATTAGCTTGGGCGGTTCTTCGCCGGTACGGGAATATCAACCCGTTGTCCATCGACTACGCCTGTCGGCCTCGCCTTAGGTCCCGACTTACCCAGGGCGGATTAGCCTGGCCCTGGAACCCTTGGTCTTTCGGAGGACGGGTTTCTCACCCGTCTTTCGCTACTCATGCCTGCATTCTCACTCGTGTAGCGTCCACGGCTGGTTTCCACCGCCGCTTCACTCGCCACACGACGCTCTCCTACCCATCAACACGGCTGGACCACGAAGGCCTACCAAAAGTGTCAATGCCACAACTTCGGTGGCGTGCTTGAGCCCCGTTACATTGTCGGCGCGGAATCACTTGACCAGTGAGCTATTACGCACTCTTTCAAGGGTGGCTGCTTCTAAGCCAACCTCCTGGTTGTCTGTGCAACTCCACATCCTTTCCCACTTAGCACGCGCTTAGGGACCTTAGTTGGTGGTCTGGGTTGTTTCCCTCTCGACGATGAAGCTTATCCCCCACCGTCTCACTGCTGCGCTCTCACTTACCGGCATTCGGAGTTTGGCTGACGTCAGTAACCTTGTAGGGCCCATCGGCCATCCAGTAGCTCTACCTCCGGCAAGAAACACGCAACGCTGCACCTAAATGCATTTCGGAGAGAACCAGCTATCACGAAGTTTGATTGGCCTTTCACCCCTATCCACAGCTCATCCCCTCAGTTTTCAACCTAAGTGGGTTCGGCCCTCCACGACGTCTTACCGTCGCTTCAGCCTGGCCATGGATAGATCACTTCGCTTCGGGTCTAGGACATGCGACTGAATCGCCCTATTCAGACTCGCTTTCGCTACGGCTACCCCTCACGGGTTAACCTCGCCACATATCGCTAACTCGCAGGCTCATTCTTCAAAAGGCACGCTGTCACCCCAACAAGGAGGCTCCAACGGTTTGTAAGCAAACGGTTTCAGGTACTATTTCACTCCCCTCCCGGGGTACTTTTCACCTTTCCCTCACGGTACTTGTCCGCTATCGGTCATCTGGGAGTATTTAGGCTTATCAGGTGGTCCTGACAGATTCACACGGGATTTCTCGGGCCCCGTGCTACTTGGGATACTCTTCGCGCCATCGGACCATTTCAGTTACGGGGCTGGCACCCTCTGTGGCTGACCTTTCAAAGCCATTCACCTATGATCCTCTGTAACGCTCGCAGTTCGGCAGAAGCTGCAGAAAAGTCCCACAACCCCGACCATGCAACGCCTGCCGGCTATCACACATGATCGGTTTAGCCTGTTCCGGTTTCGCTCGCCACTACTAACGGAATCGCTGTTGCTTTCTCTTCCTGTGGGTACTGAGATGTTTCACTTCCCCACGTTCCCTCTACCCGCCCTATATATTCAGGCGGGAGTCACTGGGTCACCTTACGGGCCCAGCGGGGTTTCCCCATTCGGACATCCTCGGATCAAAGTTCGCTTATCAACTCCCCGAGGCTTATCGCAGATTGCTACGTCCTTCTTCGGCTCCAGATGCCAAGGCATCCACCGTTTGCTCTTAGAAACTTGAAATCACATGAGTTTTAGAATCGATCGGCCCATCCGAAGATGAGCAGATTGACCAATGATCTAATAAATCAGATCATCTTTGTGATCCGAACCCGAAGGTTCGAATCTAAGATGCTCGCGTCCACTGTGTAGTTCTCAAAGTACGGGCGGTACCTTCTCCGCCGGCCCAGTCATGGCCAACAAGAAAAGGTCCAGAGGATTCGGTTCTCATCTGTTCCGATGAGGTCCGGTCCCTCAGGACCCAACAGCGTGCATGTGCGGGGCCTCATCACCCGAACCGTTCCAACCTGCAAGAGGCGTACTGAGTCCGAGCCACTCGGCTCCGCACCAATGTCAATGTTCCACCCATGAGCTAACCGGCTGAGAACATTCGTCCCAGATCCGGCGCCTGGACACCCCTGCGGGTGCCAGATGCTCCTTAGAAAGGAGGTGATCCAGCCGCACCTTCCGGTACGGCTACCTTGTTACGACTTAGTCCTAATCACCGATCCCACCTTCGACGGCTCCCTCCACAAGGGTTGGGCCACCGGCTTCGGGTGTTACCGACTTTCATGACTTGACGGGCGGTGTGTACAAGGCCCGGGAACGTATTCACCGCAGCGTTGCTGATCTGCGATTACTAGCGACTCCGACTTCATGAGGTCGAGTTGCAGACCTCAATCCGAACTGAGACCGGCTTTTTGGGATTCGCTCCACCTTACGGTATTGCAGCCCTTTGTACCGGCCATTGTAGCATGCGTGAAGCCCAAGACATAAGGGGCATGATGATTTGACGTCATCCCCACCTTCCTCCGAGTTGACCCCGGCAGTCTCCTATGAGTTCCCGCCATAACGCGCTGGCAACATAGAACGAGGGTTGCGCTCGTTGCGGGACTTAACCCAACATCTCACGACACGAGCTGACGACAACCATGCACCACCTGTTCACGAGTGTCCAAAGAGTTCCCTATTTCTAGAGCGTTCTCGTGTATGTCAAGCCTTGGTAAGGTTCTTCGCGTTGCATCGAATTAATCCGCATGCTCCGCCGCTTGTGCGGGCCCCCGTCAATTCCTTTGAGTTTTAGCCTTGCGGCCGTACTCCCCAGGCGGGGCGCTTAATGCGTTAGCTGCGACACGGAAACCGTGGAATGGTCCCCACATCTAGCGCCCAACGTTTACGGCGTGGACTACCAGGGTATCTAATCCTGTTCGCTCCCCACGCTTTCGCTCCTCAGCGTCAGTTACGGCCCAGAGAACTGCCTTCGCCATCGGTGTTCCTCCTGATATCTGCGCATTCCACCGCTACACCAGGAATTCCATTCTCCCCTACCGCACTCTAGTCTGCCCGTACCCACTGCAGGCCCGAGGTTGAGCCTCGGGTTTTCACAGCAGACGCGACAGACCGCCTACGAGCTCTTTACGCCCAATAATTCCGGACAACGCTCGCACCCTACGTATTACCGCGGCTGCTGGCACGTAGTTAGCCGGTGCTTTTTCTGCAGGTACCGTCACTTTCGCTTCTTCCCTACTAAAAGAGGTTTACAACCCGAAGGCCGTCATCCCTCACGCGGCGTTGCTGCATCAGGCTTGCGCCCATTGTGCAATATTCCCCACTGCTGCCTCCCGTAGGAGTCTGGGCCGTGTCTCAGTCCCAGTGTGGCCGGTCACCCTCTCAGGCCGGCTACCCGTCGTAGGCTTGGTGAGCCATTACCTCACCAACTACCTGATAGGCCGCGAGTCCATCCTTGACCGAAATTCTTTCCACGTACAGGAGATGCCTCCGCACGTCATATCCGGTATTAGCTTCCGTTTCCGGAGGTTATCCCAGAGTCAAGGGCAGGTTACTCACGTGTTACTCACCCGTTCGCCACTAATCCCCCAGAGCAAGCTCCGGGTTCATCGTTCGACTTGCATGTGTTAAGCACGCCGCCAGCGTTCGTCCTGAGCCAGGATCAAACTCTCCGTAAAATGTTTAGCTCCACGTCACCGAAGCAACGGGAAACATAGTGCAGACGCAGACAGGAAATATGTCCACGCACTGCGAGTTTGTTCTGACTAGTTTCGAATATCTACTGACATTCTGTTTCTAATCCAAAGGAATCTCCTGCATCAGTCATCAAACCGAAGTCATCAAACCAATGCCGAGGTTATTTGGCATTTGACATTGTGCACGCTGTTGAGTTCTCAAGGATCGGACGCACCCACCATCAACCCTTCCAGGCATCACAGTGAGGCAACTTCCCTACCTTACCACTCCCCGCC
>NZ_JBPGXM010000177.1:0-5684 GCF_056755495.1 Leifsonia sp. KNZ12-8B | reverse complement strand
CGGCAGCGTCAGATGTGTATAAGAGACAGGCCCCGCCCTGCTGGCTACTTGACGGTGAAGCCGGACTTCTTGAGGTCGGCCGTCGTCGTGGACTGCATCGTCTCGAGCGCCGCCTCGAACTGCGCCGGGTCCTTCGACTCGGCGGCCTTCGCGAACGCGTCGGTGTACGCCGAGTATGCGACGTTGACGTTCGGCCCGTAGGTGAACGACGAGACCTCGGACGACGCCTTCGCGGCGATGTCGAAGAAGTCGGACTGGTCGGAGAAGAACGCCGGCGGGGCCGTGAGCGCGTCCTTCGACGCTTTCACGTCGGCCGGGTAGATGTTCGCCGTGCTGACGAGCGCCTTGACGGCCTCGGGGTCGGTGTTCAGCCAGGTGATGAACTCCATGGCCTGCTTGGGGTGCTTCGACTGCGCGGTGACCGCGGTCGACGAGCCGCCCCAGTTGCCGTTGGACGGCGTGGACGCGTCCCAGTTCGGCAGCGGTGCCGCCGCCCACTTGCCCTTGGTGTCGGCGGCGTTGCCCTCGAGCACGCCGGGGCCCCAGACCGAGCTCACCCAGCCGACCTGCGTGCCGGTGTTGAGTGCCGTGTTCCAGGCGGGCGTGTACATCGGCTGGTTGTCGATGACGCCCTCCTTCACGAGTCCGCCCCAGTAGTCGGCCACCTTCTTGCTGGCCGCCGAGTCGATGTCGACGCTCCAGGCGTCGCCGTCGACGCCCCACCAGGAGGCGCCCGCCTGCTGGGTGAGGCCGGCGAACCAGCCCGGGTCGCCGGAGGAGAAGGTGCCGAGGAACTTCGTCGGGTCGGAGGAGTGGATGGCGCGGGCGTCCGCGGCGTACTCGTCCCACGTCGTCGGCGCCTTCAGGCCGAGCTGGTCGAAGATGTCCTTGCGGTAGTAGAACATCATCGGCCCGGAGTCCTGCGGGACGGCGTAGACGGCGTCGCCGCCGAGCGTGACCGCGTTCCAGGCCCCGTCGGTGAAGTGGTCCTTCAGCTCCGCGGCGCCCTGGTCCTTGAGGTCGGCCAGCGCGTCGGCGGAGACGAGGGTCGGGATCTTCTGGTACTCCGCCTGCATGATGTCGGGAGCACCGCTTCCGGCCTTGACCGCGGTGAGCAGCTTGGTGACGGCGGCGTCCCCGCCGTCCTGCTTGTTCACGGTGACCTGGATGTCGGGGTGCGCCTTGTTCCAGATGGCGGCGACCTTGTCCATGTTGGGGGCCCAGGCCCAATAGGTGAGCTTGACGGGTCCGGAGCTGTCCGATCCGCCGTCGGAGCTGCACGCGGCGGTGGTGAGGGCGAGGGCGGCCGCCAGAGCGACGGCACCGACCCGGAGTGATCTGCGCAAGGTGTCTCCTCGTTGAGTGCGACTGTGAGCGGTATCAGTCATACACAGCCGTGCGGCTCGTGTCAACACGGGCGCATCTGCTTTCCAGCGGTGTGACAGGTGTGCTAGAACTGGGAGCGCACACAGTCAGGAGAGGCAATGTCGCACGACGCACTGTCGGTGTCCACCACGTCAGCACCGCAGCACCCCACCGAAACCCGCCCGGCCGCCGCCCGGCCCGTCTGGCCGCGCGGCACCACGGCGCTGCGCTTCGGCGGTGACTACAACCCCGAGCAGTGGACGCGCGAGACCTGGCTCGAGGACATCGAGCTCATGAAGCGCGCCGGCATCAACCTCGTGAGCGTCGGCATCTTCAACTGGGGCCTCATCGAGCCGCGTGAGGGCGAGTACGACTTCACCCAGTTCGACGAGGCGCTCGACCTCCTCGCCGGAGCCGGCATCGACGTCGACCTCGGCACGCCGACCGCGTCGCCACCCGCCTGGTTCTGGCGGACCTACCCGGACTCGCGCCCGGTGACCAGGGAGGGAGTGCCGCTGGCCTTCGGCTCGCGCGGCATGGCCTCCCCGAGCTCCCCGGACTACCGCCGCGCGGCGGCCAGGGTCACCGAGCAGCTCGCGCGCCGGTACGCCTCCCATCCCGCGCTCGCGATGTGGCACGTCCACAACGAGTACGGCGCGCCGATCAGCGAGTCGTACGACGAGCACTCGGTCCGCGCGTTCCGGGCGTGGCTGCAGGAGAAGTACGGCACCCTCGACCGGCTCAACGCCACCTGGGGCACCGCCTTCTGGGGGCAGCGCTACCAGAGCTGGGACGAGATCGACGCCCCGCGCCTCGCCGCCACGGTCACGAACCCGGCGCAGCGCCTGGACTTCGCCCGCTTCACCTCCGACGCCCTGCTGGAGTGCTTCGTCGCCGAGCGCGACATCATCCGCCGGCACACGCCCGAGCTGCCCGTGACCACGAACTTCATGGCGACCAACTGCCCCTCGGTGGACCTGTGGCGCTGGGCGCGCGAGGTCGACGTGGTGGCGAACGACCACTACCTGGTCGCCGAGCGGCCGGACAACCACATCCTGCTGTCGATGGATGCCGACCTCACCCGGTCGATCGCCGGCGGCCGGCCCTGGATGCTGATGGAGCACTCCACCTCGGCCGTCAACTGGCAGCCCCGCAACCTGGCGAAGCGGCCGGGCGAGCTGAAGCGGAACAGCCTGGCGCACCTGGCGCGCGGGGCGGACGCGATCATGTTCTTCCAGTTCCGCGCGTCGCGCTCCGGGGCGGAGAAGTTCCACTCGGCGATGCTCCCGCACGCGGGCGCCGGGTCCAAGGTGTGGCGCGCGGTGGAGGAGCTGGGCGCCGACCTCGCCGCGCTCTCGCCCCTGCGCGGCAGCACCGTCACGGCGCGCGTCGCCATCCTGTGGGACTGGCAGTCGTTCTGGGCGCAGGACCTGGAGTGGCGGCCGTCGGTCGACATGCGGCACCGGGAGCGGATCGAGGCGTTCTACACGCAGCTGTGGGAGCTCGGCGTCACGACCGACTTCGCTCACCCTGAGGCCGACCTCTCGGGGTACGACCTCGTCCTGGCCCCGAGCCTCTACCTCGTGTCCGCGGCGGCCGGGAGGAACCTCGCCCGCTACGTCGAGCAGGGCGGCCGGCTGCTGGTGTCGTTCGGCAGCGGGCTCGTCGACGAGAACGAGGCGGTGCATCCCGGCGGATTCCCGGGCCCGCTGCGCGAGCCGCTGGGGCTCTCCGTCGAGGAGCTGTGGCCGTTCCCGCTCGGCGAGACGGCGACGCTCGACGACGGCGGCACCGCCGATGTCTGGGCCGACGACATCGTGCTCGGCACGGCGCAGCCGGTGGTCCGCTTCGTGGACGGCCGGGCGGCCGGGCTGCCCGCTCTCACGCGCAACGTCTACGGCGCCGGCACGGCCTGGTATCTGTCGACCCGGCCGGATGCGACGACGCTTCGCCGCATCCTGGAGGACGCGCTGGCCGAGGCCGGTATCGCCGTGGATGCTCCGCCTGCCGGCGTCGAAACCGTCGTCCGGACCTCGGAGACCGGCTCGTGGCGCGTGCTCCTGAACCACAACGCGACCGACGTGACCGTGCCCGCGCACGGGGTCGACGCGCTGTCGGGTGAGCGGCTGGAGGGTGAGGCCACGATCCCCGCGGGCGGCGTGCTGATCGTCGCGACGGAGGCCGCGGGCCGCGACTGACGGCCGGGCGATCACCGCGTCAGCGCGTCGCCCACATCCGCAGTCCCGCGACCAGCGCGGCGAGGCCGATCTCGAAGGTCCGGTCGGTCGGCCGCCGGCCGGCCTCCGCGCCCGCCTGCTCCCGCCGCACGCGCTCGGCCTCGGCGAAGCGCGGGTAGCGGGGTGAGTCGGCGCCGGGCGACATGTTGTCGTCCGGGGCGAGCGCGTCGAGGGCGGAGCCGATGATGAACGACTCGATGGCCACGATGACGTGCACGATCGCGGCGGTCGGCCAGCCCTCCCGTTCGAGCCGCGCGGCGAGCGCCTCGTACTGGACGAAGGACTCCTCGTCCGCATCGATCGGGAGCACGGCGAGCAGCGTGATGGCGCCTGGGGCGCTGAGCAGCGCGTCCCGGTAGCTGCGCCCCCACGCGCACAGCGCGTCGTCCAACGGCTCGACCGCGAGCAGGTCTGCGTCGATCAGGGAGCCGATGTGGGCCCGCATCGCGCGGATCACCGCGTCGCGGCCGTCGAAGTGGTGGTAGAGCGCCGAGGTCCTGACCCCGAGCGAGGAGGCGAGCGCCGTCATCGTGAACCGGTCCGGACCGCGGTCGCCGGCCAGCCGGAAGGCGGCCCGCAGCACCCGCTCCCTGGTCAGGACGGGCTTCGACGGACGCCCGGCGCCGCGTTGCGTGTCGCTCACGTGCTCTCCTCGATCTTGCGGCGCCGGGCGATCCCGCCCTAAGTTATTGAAAGCCTTTCAATAAACCCTCCGCCGCACCAACGAAGGTAACGCGCCATGCTGCTCTCCGCCGACTCCATCGTGACCGGCGCGCGCATCCACACGATGGATGAGCGCCACCCCGTCGCCGACGCCTTCGCCGTGCGTGCCGGTCGCATCCTCGCGGTGGGGGACGCCGCGGCGATGGCGGACTACCGCGGCCCGCGCACCGAGGTGCACGACCTCACCGGCCGCACGATCACCCCGGGGCTGATCGACGCCCACCTCCACCCCGTGCAGGGCCTCGGTCTCACCGCAGGCATCGACCTCGGCGGCATCGTCACGGCGGATGCCATGCTCGCCGCCCTGCGCACGGAGGCGCAGCGCGCGGTCGCCGAGGACGCCGACCCGTGGGTGCGCGGCTGGAACGTCGACTACGACGTGTTCCACCACCTGCCGCTCACCGCCGCCGCGATCGACGACGCCGTGCTGGGGCTGCCGGCCCTGCTGATCCTGTTCGACGGCCACACCGCGCTCGCCAGCACGGAGGGGCTGCGCCGGGGCGGGATCGTCGGCGCGCGTGACGTCGCCGACACCTCCGTGATCGTCACGGATGCGGCGGGGGCGCCGACGGGGGAGCTGCGCGAGCTGCCGGCCTACGAGCCCGTCCGCCTCGCCGCACCGGCACCGACCGCCGAGCAGACGCTGAAGGCGGCGCACGAGCTCCTGCGCGGCCTGCGCTCCTCCGGGCTGACGGGCGGCTGCATCATGGACGGCGGGTCCGCCTCCCTCGACCTGCTCGCCGCGCTCGACGACGGCCCCGGCCTCCCGGTGCGGATCGTGACCGCGATCGACCACGAGCCCGGCTTCGACGACGAGCGCACCGCCGCCAACCTCGCGCTGCGCGACCGGTCCGGTCCGCGCTGGCGCAGCGGGCTCGTGAAGCTGTACGCCGACGGGGTCGTGGAGACCGGGACCTCCTGGCTCTACGAGCCGGACACGGCCGGCGGCGGCCTCGCCCCGTTCTGGAAGGACGTGGCGGCGTACGCCCGCACGGTCGAGCGCTACGCGCGGGCCGGCTTCCAGGTCGCGACGCACGCGATCGGCGATCGCGCCGTGGGCTCGGTGATCGACGCGTACATCGCCGCCGGCGCGCTCGCCTCGACCGGCGTCCCGCACCGCATCGAGCACCTCGAGACCGTCGCCGACCGCGACGTCGCCCGGCTCGCGGCCGCCGGGATCACCGCCTCCATGCAGCCGCTCCACATGCAGTGGCGCAAGGCGGACGGCAGCGACGACTGGTCGCGCCGCCTCGGCCCCGAGCGCGCAGGCCGCGCCTGGCGCGTCCGCGACATGTGGGCGTCCGGCGCCCCCGTCGCGCTCGGCTCCGACTGGCCGATCGCGCAGAATGACGCCAGGAT
>NZ_JBPGXM010000176.1:0-5973 GCF_056755495.1 Leifsonia sp. KNZ12-8B | reverse complement strand
AGGGAGCGGCGTGGGAGGGTGGAGGGGTGGAGGAGAGCGAGATCCAGCTGGCGCGCGTGCCCGGCGGCACCGTGCAGCTGCACGACGCCAGGAACAAGCGGCGCTGGAGCGTCGAGCTCGAACCCTTCGAGCTGGGCGTCTACGCCGTGACCGAGGAGCAGGTCGCCGAGCTGCTGGGCGAGCCCGCCGCGCACCCGCGCCGCCCCGCGACCGGCGTCAGCTGGCTGCGCGCGATCCGCTTCTGCAACGCCGCATCGGAGTGGGAGGGACTCGACCCCGCGTACTCGGTCAGCGGCGACGAGGTCACCTGGCACGTGGATGCGGACGGCTTCCGCCTCCCGACCGAGGCCGAGTGGGAGCACGCCTGCCGCGCCGGCTCGACCGGCCCGCACTACGGCCCGCTCGCCGAGGTCGCGTGGACGAGCGCCGACGGCCTGAGCGCGCCCGCCGAGGTCGGCGGCCGCCTCCCCAACCTCTACGGCCTGTTCGACACCCTCGGCAACGTGTGGGAGTGGTGCTGGGACCTGCTCGACCCGGCCCGCTACGACGACTACCGGGTGTTCCGCGGCGGCGGGTTCGCCGACGACGCGTGGAGCGTCCGCGCCTCCACGCGCCGCGGCGGTCCGCCGCAGGCACGCCACGAGGACGTCGGCTTCCGGGTGGCCCGCGGCGGGTTCGACGCCGAGGGTGAGGCGCAGGGCTGGTCGGCGCGCGCCGACGCCGAGCGCGCCGCGATCGGCGGCCCGCTGCCGTCCGGCTGGACGCCGCGGCGCTGAGTGCGCGGGCGCTGAAGGAACGGGCGCTGAAGGAACGGCGTCCGAGCACCCTCGGTGCGCGTCACGCCGGCCGGGGTCAGCACGATGTCGTCCCTGCCGACGAGCGGATGCTGCGGGTTCGGCGAGCGCCCCGCGCCGGTCCGGCTCCCGCGCTAGTCCAGCTCTTCGGCCGCGTCGAGGATCTTCGTGATGCGCACGGCGTAGTCCTGGTCGACGACCACGATCTCGCCGTGCGCGATCAGGCGCCCGTTGAGCAGCACGTCGGCGGGCGACCCGGCCGAGCGGTCGAGCTCGATCACGGCGCCCGGCTCCATCGCGAGCACGTCGCGCACGGCCATCCTGGTCCGGCCGATCTCGACCGTGAGAGCCATCTCGACGTTGGAGATGCGGGCCAGCTTGCCCGCCATCGGCCCGGTCGCCGCCGAGCGCGAGGGGAGGGTGGAGGCGCGCCCGCGCAGCGCGAACCAGCCCGCGACGCCGCCGGCGCCGTTCAGCGCGAAGACCGTCGTGGCCGGGTCCGCGAACAGCTCGGCCGCCTCCTCCACCCTGGCGTCGTCGAGCACGCCGGCGCCCAGGGTGCCGGCCGCCGCCTCGAGCGCCGGCTGCAGGACGTCCTGGAGGGCGACCAGCGGGGAGCCGTCCGCGCCGTCGTCGACGAGCGTCGGCGCCTCCAGCAGCACCACGGCCAGGTCGGCCGAGACCGCCCCGACGAAGCTCGCGACGACCGCCGACGCGGTACGCCCCTCGAACGAGCGCGCCGTCTCGAGCATCGCGGTGAGCGGCGCCCCCGTCGGGAGCACCCCGGCGAGGGCCTCCGCGGCCGCCTGGGCCTGTGCCAGCGAGAGGGTGTCGCCGGCGGCGATGGTGAGGTTGTTCATCGGTTCAGCCTTCTTCAGTCCTCGGTCGACACGATCACGCACGCCAGGCGCGAGCCGCTGGAGCCCAGCGCGGCGCCGGCGACGGGGACGTCCCCGACGGCGAGATCGAACGGCCGGTGGTTCGGATGCGGGATGGGCAGGAGGTCGCCGACCGCGAGCCCCAGCACCACGCTGGGCTTGACCCTGGCCGGTGCGAGCCGCACCGACACGTCCACGGGCACGCGCGCCAGCTGCGCGTCGATCAGCTCGCGCGCGTCGTCGGTGCCGCTGGTCGGGTTGGCGTCGGGAAGCTGCGGGAGCAGCGCGACGGCGGGGATGGCCACGGTGGCGGAGGCGACGCTGTCGCCGACGCGCAGCTGGAACGCGGCCACGATCATCAGCTCGGTGGTCGCGGCCGCCTGGGCGAACTGCGAGTTGTACTGGATGGCGGCCACACCGATGGGGGCGGTCAGCAGCGACCCGAGCGAGTAGCCGAGGTCCTCCAGCGCGTCGTCCATCAGCCGGCGCACCAGCGCGTGCTCGATCTGCGTGAAGGTGCGCTCGCTCTCCACCGGCACGCCGGAGCCGCCGAGCATCGCGTTCACCCATGAGAGGGCGGCGACCGTCGGGAACTGGATCACGCCCCGCGGCGCGACCCCGTCGAGCTCGCAGAGCACCATCGCGGTCGTCGCCGGAAGGGACGCGGCGTACTCGTCGTAGGTCTGCATCTGCACGGAGTCGCAGGTCACCTGGCTGAGCACGCGCACCTTCGCGGTGAGCTGCGTGGCCCACTGCCGGGCGAAGGTCTCGAAGGCCAGCTCGAGCACGCGCGAGTGCTCGCGCGCGAGCGTCGTCGGCCGCCGGAAGTCGTACACCGGCGCGTCCGTCGCGGGAGCGTGCAGGAGGGTCACGCCCCTCTCTATCGGCACGCGCGGCCGAGCCGTTAGCTTGCCCCGGTCCCCCTAACGACCGACCCGTACCCGACCGATAGGTACGGTGACGGCTCACCCGGAGCCGAGACCAGGATTCGCGCCCATGATCGTCGTCACCCGACTGAACGACACCCAGTTCGCGGTCAACCCCGACCTGATCGAGCGCATCCACGCCAGTCCCGATACGACGCTGGTGATGGTGGACGGAGCCAAGTTCATCGTCACCGAGTCCATGGCCGAGGTGATCGAGAAGATCGCGACGTACCGGGCGCGTGTGATCGCGCTCGCCCACGACCTGCCCGTGGCGGGTCCGCGTCCGGTCCCCGCACCGGCGCTCGACCAGGCGGAGGGCGGCGTGCGCGCCGTCCCCCTGCGCGCGACCAAGAAGTAGCGAGAAGAGGCACAACTATGGATCCGGCGACCATCATCGGGATCGTCCTGGCGTTCGGCGCCGTCGTGGCGATGGTGACGATGGAGGGCGCGCATCTGAGCGCGCTGCTCCTCCCCGCGCCGATGGTGCTCGTCTTCGGCGCCACCATCGCCGTCGGTATCGCCAGCGGCACGATCAAGGACTTCCTGACCGCGGTGAAGTCGCTCCCGCGCGCCCTGCGCGGCAAGGTGGAGCCGCCCGCCCGCGTCATCGACGAGGTCGTCCGCCTGGCCGAGAAGGCGCGGTCGAGCGGCCTGCTGGCGATGGAGCAGGAGGCGGAGGCGGTCGACGACCCGTTCCTCAAGCGCGCCCTGCAGAACATCGCCGACGGCACCGACGGCGACGAGCTGCGCGTGCTGCTGGAGGACGAGATCGCGACCCGCTCGCGCAAGGACCGCGTCGCCGCCAAGTTCTTCTCGGCGATGGGAGGCTACGCGCCGACCATCGGCATCATCGGCACCGTCGTGTCGCTCACGCACGTGCTCGAGAACCTCGCCGAGCCAGGCGAGCTCGGCCCGATGATCGCGAGCGCGTTCGTCGCGACGCTGTGGGGCCTCCTCTCGGCCAACTTCCTCTGGCTGCCGCTGGGCTCGCGGCTGCGCCGGCTGTCCGAGCTCGACGTCGAGCGCATGACGCTGCTGATGGAGGGTGTGCTCGCCGTGCAGGCGGGGAGCCAGCCGCGCCTCCTCGGCGAGCGCCTGCGGGCGATGGTCCCGGACGGCGCCGCGAAGCCGGCGAAGGCCAAGGCGGCCACCGGCTCGAGCGCCGACCTCGGCCTCGGCACCGAGGAAGCGGCCTGACATGAGCGCGCGTCGCCGCCGCCGGCACGAGGAGCCGGAGGAGCACGAGAACGAGGAGCGCTGGATGGCCTCCTACATGGACATGGTCACCGTGCTCATGTGCATGTTCATCGTGCTGTTCGCCATGTCGACCGTCGACGCGAAGAAGTTCGAGGCCCTGAAGAACTCGCTCGCCACCGGCTTCGGCCAGGTGAAGACCGAGAAGGTCGACACCGCGTCCGGCGTGGTCGTGCCTCCCGCGCACGTGGAGGACAAGGGCGACACCACCGACTTCGCCCTCGCCCAGCGGGAGGCGCAGAACCTCAAGCTCCTGAAGGACAAGATCCAGTCGGCGCTGACCGACGACGGCCTGCAGGACGCGGTCCAGCTCAAGATCGACGAGCGCGGCCTGACCATCGGGCTGGTCGGCAGCTCCACCTTCTTCGACTCGAACCGCGCCGAGCTGAGCGCCACGGCCGTGCAGGTCCTCGACGACATCGGCCCGATCCTCTCGCCCGCGGGCTACCAGGTGACGGTGGAGGGCCATGCCGACTCCCGCGCGCCGGGAGCCCCCTACCCGACGAACTGGGAGCTGTCGGCCGGCCGCGCCACGAGCGTGCTGCGGCACCTGGTGGAGGCGGACGGCTTCCCGCAGAACCTGATCTCCGCCATCAGCTACGGATCGGCGCGGCCCCTGGCCGACGCGACGGGCAGCTCCGACACCGAGCTCGCCCGGAACCGGCGCGTGGATGTCGTGGTGCTCTCCTCGCAACCCGACCGCATCCGCGCCCTCATCCCGCAGGCGCTGCAGCAGACCACTGCACCGGCGGGCACCACCACGGGTTAGCGGGGCCCGGCGACGTCTTCCGGACCGGGGAGCCGCGGCCGCCTCTTAGGGTCGGGTCGTCCACACCCGATCTCAGGAGACGCCCATGCCCCTGCTTCCCCGAAGCGCGTCGCGCCTGCGCCGCGCCCTCCGCGCACGTCACCGCCCGGCGGCGCGCGCGGCGACCGCCCTCGCCGCCGCCGTCGCCGCGGTCGGCCTGCTCATGCCCGCCGCGCCGGCCGCCGCCGCGGCTCCCGTCCACCCGGACGCGCGCGTCGTCACCCCGGTCAAGTCGATCGTCGCCGGAGGCATGGCCGTCATCGGCCGCACCTTCCCGGCCACGACCGCCGGCTACGACTCGTTCGAGACGTCCATCGCGATCACCCGGGACCCCGGGTACAACGGCAAGACCTACTGGGCGCACCAGTGGGGCTTCGCCCGGTCGTCTTCGGGCGGCTACATCGGCCTCCAGCGCCGGAGCGGAAACGACAAGTTCGTCAACTTCTCGATCTGGGACGCGACCGGCTTCCGCGACGTCGGCACTGGCACGTCCTGCGGCACGTTCGGCGGCGAGGGCGTCGGGATCAAGTGCGAGGCGCCGTTCGCGTGGAAGGAGGGCGTCGCCTACCGCTTCTCGATCGCCCGCTCCGGAACGCTCGGCTGGGGAGCCTCCCTCACCGACACCACGACCGGGACGACGACGCGGATCGCCACCATCACCGTGCCCTCCGACCGCGGCGGACTCTCGTCGCTGATGGAGTGGACGGAGAACTTCGCGCAGGGGACCGACCAGCCGGCGAGCTGCAGCGCCGTCTCCCCGGCGACCGCGGTCTACGGCCAGCCCACGGCCAACGGCGGCGCGGTGCGCACCACGAGCAGCTCCACCTACACGTACGGCAACTGCGCCTCGGTCGCCCGCAGCCAGTGCGCCACCGACCAGCGCTGCACGATCAGCGTCAACCCGGGCGGCACCGGCATCACGACGGCGCCGGTCGTGCTCGCGAACGGCGCCACCGGCCGGTGCGTCGACCTGCTGAACGGCGGAACCGTCGCGGGGCTCTGGAACTGCGTCGGCAACGCCAACCAGGTGCTGGTGCGCGAGGCCTCCGACCGGCTCACCTTCCCGCAGCGCGGAGGCCTGTGCCTCACGACCGACGCAGCGACCCGGCGGCTGAAGGCGGCGGCCTGCACCACGGGCAGCAGCGTGCAGCAGTGGGAGTTCCTGCCGGCGACCTCCGCGTACTACAACGTGGGAACCGGGCTCTGCCTCGACCCGATGGAGGGCGGCGGCTCCGGCGCCCCGCTCCAGGTGGCGAGCTGCTCGGGCACGGCCGCGCAGCGGTGGTCGGCTGGTCCGCCGGCGGGAACGGCCG
>NZ_JBPGXM010000175.1:0-6202 GCF_056755495.1 Leifsonia sp. KNZ12-8B | reverse complement strand
AACCAGCGCCGCCGAGCTGCGCGCCCGGCGGCGCTGGTTCTCGCGTCCCGCTGCGGTGCTGGTCGCCGCGGGCATCGCCATCGTGCTCTTCATCGGCGGTGCGTTCGTGGGCAGCACGCTGTCCGGCAACAACTCGTATCAGCAGCAGCAGGCGACGGCACTCGCCGAGCTCAACGCCGCCCCCGATGTGCAGCGCACCACCACGGAGGTCGCAGGCGGAGGCTCCGCCACGCTGGTGTGGTCCGCCGACCTGCAGCGGTCCGCGCTCATCGCTGACGACCTCCCGCGACTGCCCGACGGCAAGGTGTACGAGCTCTGGTACATGGCGGACGGCGGGGCGACGCCGGCCGGCACGATGATGCCGGCGGAGTCCGGGTCCACCTGGCGCGTCCTGAGCGGACAGCTGACCCCCGGCGCGATCGTCGGCGTCACCGTCGAGCCGCGCGGCGGCTCCGACGCCCCGACGTCCGACCCGATCGTCACCATCCCCCTCTGACTCGGGCCCGCAGCAAGCCGCCGAGTACGCAGAAAGTGCGCGGACTCGAAGCGAATCCGCGCACTTTCTGCGTACTCGGCGGTTGCCCGCCGGGGCCGATCAGCCGAAGCGGCCGGAGACGTAGTCCTCGGTGGCCTGCTCGTTCGGCTTCGAGAAGATCAGGTTGGTGTCGTTGTACTCGATGAGCTTGCCCGGCTTGCCGGTGCCCGCGATGTTGAAGAAGGCGGTTCGATCGGAGACACGGCTCGCCTGCTGCATGTTGTGGGTCACGATCACGATCGTGTAGTCGTTCTTCAGCTCCTCGATGAGGTCCTCGATCGCGAGCGTCGAGATCGGGTCGAGGGCCGAGCACGGCTCGTCCATCAGCAGCACGTCGGGGGAGACCGCGATGGCGCGCGCGATGCAGAGGCGCTGCTGCTGGCCGCCCGACAGGCCGGAGCCCGGGAGGTTGAGCCGGTCCTTGACCTCGTTCCACAGGTTGGCGCCGCGCAGCGAGCGCTCCACCAGGTCGTCGGCGTCGCTCTTCGACATCCGGCGGTTGTTGAGCTTGACGCCGGCCAGCACGTTCTCGCGGATGCTCATGGTGGGGAACGGGTTCGGGCGCTGGAACACCATCCCGACCTGGCGGCGCACGAGCACCGGGTCGACGCCCGTGCCGTACAGGTTGTTGCCGTCGATCAGCACCTCGCCCTCCACGTAGGCGCCCGGGATGACCTCGTGCATGCGGTTGAGCGTGCGCAGGAAGGTCGACTTGCCGCAGCCCGACGGGCCGATGAAGGCGGTGACGGTGCGGGGTTCGATGGTGAGGGAGACGCCCTCCACGGCGCGGAAGTCGCCGTAGTAGACGTTGAGGTCGTTGACTTCGATTCGCTTGGACACGTTCGTTCCTTGTCTGGGGCGTCGGGTTGCCGGCTCAGCGGCCGTACTTGGGGGCGAAGGCCTTGGCGATGATCCGGCCGATGAGGTTCAGCAGCATCACGATGATGATCAGCGCGAGCGCGCCGGTCCAGGCGCGGTCGATGGAGTCCTGCGCGTGCAGGCCGGCAGCCTGCGTGTACTGCGTGTACACGAACACGGGGAGGGTCATCATCCGGTCGTTGAAGAGGTCGTAGTTCATGCTCGTGGTGAAGCCGGCGACGATCAGCAGCGGCGCCGTCTCGCCGATGACGCGGGCGATGGCGAGCATGACGCCGGTGACGAGACCGGCGAGGGAGGTCGGGAGCACGACCTTCAGCACGGTCAGCCACTTCGGCACGCCCAGCGCGAGCGACGCCTCCCGCAGCTCGTTCGGGACGATGCGGAGGATCTCCTCGCTGGAGCGCACGACGACCGGGATCATCAGCACCGACAGGGCGATGGAGCCCATGAAGCCGTTGCGGATGCCGGGCCCGAAGAACAGCGCGAACAGCGCGAATGCGAACAGGCCGGCGACGATCGACGGGATGCCGGTCATGACGTCGACGAAGAAGGTGATGCCGCGGGCGAGCATCCCGCGCCCGTACTCGACGAGGTAGATGGAGGTCAGCAGGCCGATCGGCACCGAGATGAGCGCCGCCATGAGCGTGATCTCGAGCGTCCCGACGATCGCGTGCAGCGCGCCTCCACCGGCTCCGATCACGTTGCGCATCGACATGCTGAAGAAGTCGAGGTCGAAGCGGGCGAGGCCCTGCGCGATGACGGTCCAGCCGAGCGAGATCAGGGGCAGCAGCGCGACGATGAAGGCGGTGGCGACCAGCGAGGTGATCAGCCGGTCCATCGCCTTGCGCGGCCCCTCGACCAGCAGGGAGGTCGTGTAGATCGCGACGTCGAACAGCACGGTTCCGAAGAACACGGCCCCGACGATGTTGAAGCCCTCGGTCGCCTTGCTGGCGGCCAGGATGGCGAAGATCGCGGCGAACACGACCCAGGAGCCGACGAGCATGACCCACGGCGTCCACCGGGGGAGCTTGCCGGCGGTGTACGAGTTGGCCAGCGGCCGTGCGGGGGCGGCGGCGGAGGTCGTGGCGGTCATCAGTTGGCTCCCGAGAAGGCCTTGCGACGGTTGACGATGTAGCGGGCGAGCATGTTGATCAGCAGCGTCACCACGAAGAGCACGAGACCGGAGGCCACGAGCGCGTTCACGCCGACGCCGGTGGCCTCGGGGAACTGGAGGGCGATGTTGGCCGCGATCGTGTTCGGGCTCTGCGCCTGCAGCACCGGGAGCTTCACGATCAGGGCGGGCGAGAGGACCATCGCGATCGCGAGCGTCTCGCCGAGCGCGCGGCCGAGGCCGAGCATGATGGCCGACACGATGCCGCTGCGGGCGAAGGGGAGGACGGCCATCTTGATCATCTCCCAGCGGGTCGCCCCGAGGGCGAGCGCCGCCTCCTCGTGCAGGCGCGGGGTCTGCAGGAAGATCTCGCGGCAGATCGCGGTCATGATCGGGATGACCATCACGGCGAGCACGAGCGCCGCCGTCAGGATGGTGCGGCCGGTGCCGGAGACCGGCGGGGCGAAGAGCGGGAACCAGCCGACGTTCTCACCGAGCCAGGCGTAGAATGGCTGGACGAACGGGGCGAGGGTCGCGATGCCCCAGAGGCCGAAGACGACCGACGGCACCGCGGCCAGCAGGTCGATCACATAGCCGAGGCCCTGCGCGACGCGGCGCGGGGCGAAGTGCGAGATGAAGAGGGCGATGCCCAGCGACAGCGGCGTCGCGACGAGGAGCGCGAGGATGGCGGCCCAGATGGTGCCGAAGACCAGGGGCCAGACCCAGGACCAGAAGTTGCTCGCCTGGTTCGGCAGCTCGCCCTCGCCGGCGAACAGGGCGGGGATGCTCTGCACGACGAGGAAGAGGGCGACGGCGGCGAGCGTCGCGAGGATCAGCGACCCGGCGACGATGGAGGCGGTGGAGAAGACGCGGTCGCCGAGGCGGACCTTCGCCTTGGGGCGGATGGCTCCTACGGTTGGTACGGTGCCGGCGGTCATCCCTGCTGGTCCTTCTTCACGTCAGTGCCTCTCATCGGGTGGTTCCCGCGGTGGCGGGTGAGGGGGTGACGCACCGCTCGGCCCGGGCTGACGAGCAGCCCAGGCCGAGCGGGCGCCGGGGTGTTACTTGATGCTGGCGACAGCGTCCTTCACCTTGGAGGCGAGGTCGCTGGCGAGCGGGGCGGAGCCGGCCTGCTCGGCGGCGGCCTTCTGCGCGTCCTCGCTGATGATGTAGTCGACGTAGCCCTTCACCAGGTCGGCCTTGGCGGAGTCCTTGTACTCCTGGCAGGCGATGATGTAGGAGACGAGGACCAGCGGCCAGTCGCCCTTGTTGGTCGCCTTGCGGTCGATCGCGATGGCGAGGTCGTTGGCCTCACGGCCGTCGGCGATCGGGGACGCGGCGACGACCGCGGCGGCGCCGTCTGCGCTGAGCTCGGTGTACTCGTCGCCGACCTTCAGCTGCGCGATGGAGAGACCGGCCGAGCCCGATTCGTCGATGTAGGTGATCGAGTTCTTGGCGTTCTTCGTGGCGTCGGCGACACCCGAGGTGCCCTTCGCCGCGTCACCGACCTGGAAGGGGAAGGTCTGGGAGGCCGGGGCCGTCCAGACGTCCGCCGCGTTGGCCGCGAGGTACTCGGTGAAGTTCTGGGTGGTGCCCGAGTCGTCGGAGCGGTGCACGACGGTGATCGGGGCCGACGGCAGCGAGGCGTCCTTGTTCTGGTCCTTGATCTTGGCGTCGTCCCAGGTGGTGATCTTGCCCGAGAAGATGCCGGCGATCGTCGCGGCGTCCAGCTTCAGGTCCTTGACGCCCTCGACGTTGTACGCGATGGCGATCGGGGAGATGTAGACCGGGAGGTCGATGCCCTTGCTGTCGGCGGCGCACCCGGCGAACGTGGAGGCGAGCTCCTCGTCCTTCAGCGCGGCGTCGGAGCCGGCGAAGTCGGCGGCACCCGAGATGAAGCTCTTGCGACCGGCGCCGGAGCCCTGCGGGTCGTAGTTGACGGTGACCTTCGGGTTGGCCTCCTGGAAGCCGGCGGCCCAGACGGTCTGCGCGGCGCCCTGCGCCGACGAGCCGATGCCGTTCAGCGTGCCCGACAGGTTCGACGGCGCGGCCGACGTCGACGCGGGGGTGCTGCCCTCGTTCGACGCGCACGCGGTGAGGGAGATGGCGGCAGCGGCCAGAACGGCCAGAGGAGCGCCAAGACGCTTCAGTTTCACAGTTGTCCCTTCCGGGGATCAGTAACAACAGGACGGGGTCGGTGCGACCCGCCTGCGACGCTATGCACCGTGTCTGACCAGCGTCCCCCGCAGCGGTAAACGCGAGGTTAACGACGGGTGTTGGGTTGGGGGTCCGCTCCTGTGCGACGAGCCGCATCTTGCATGTCAATGTCACATGTCGATACGGTCGAACCTCGCGGGTCGCCGACTCGTGTTCGCTCCGCGGGGTTGCGAACTGCTGACGGCGCCATTGGTCTCAACAATGGAAGTTGCTGCATGATGCGAATGAAACACCTCGCCGCGACCGTCGGTGTCGCGGCGGCGCTCACGATAGGCATTACGGGGGTGGCGCCCGCGCCGGTCGAGACTGGTCGGGACGATCCGCTCGCCGCTGTACAGCGCGCGACGCCGGACACAGTGAAGAATGCGGCGCGTGTCGTCACCACCGCAACCGGCGAGACCGCGATTGATGCGACCGTCGCAGGGGTGGACGTGAGCCTCCCGGTCGACCCATCGTCGGGGATATCGCTCGACACGGGAGCCGGTGAGCTTGCTGTGTCGCTCCCGTACGCCTCGGTCGCGGACGACGCCGCCGTTCAGAAGAAGGGTGTCGTCTCGTACGACAACAACAACGGTTCGGTCTCGGTGCCGGTGGTCACCGCCGACGGGTCGCTCCAGATCAACACCGTGATCACTGCGCCATCGGCGCCCCGGCGATACAGCTACGAGCTTTCAATCCCCGAGGGAGGCAGGATTCTTCCCGCAGACTCGGGCTTCTTCGTCGTCGACGCCAAGGGCGACCCGGTCGCATATGTCGCGCCGCCCTGGGCCAAGGACGCCGGCGGCACCCGGGTCCCCACGCGATTCGAGTTGAACGGGACGACGCTCACACAGGTCGTCGATCTTGCGCCGACCACGGCCTTCCCCGTCGTCGCGGACCCGCGGTTCGTCTGGTACAGCCTCCTCCCGTCGGTGCAACTCACGCGGAGCGAGACGAAGACGGCGACCACGCTGACAGGAATGGCGACCGTCTGCGGCTGGGTGACCCGGCTCACCGGATACGCGGGCGGCGCGCTGTGTGGCCTGAACGCCGCATCGATCATCGTCAACACGCAGCGCATCTACTACAGCGAGAAGCGGTGCGCCCAGTTCCTCATCGGTCCAGGCGTGATCGCGACCATCGGCTATTCGGGCGGGTACTGTCGATGAGGCTCCGAGAGGTGTTCCGGTCCGACGTCCGCCGGGCGATCAACGCGACGCCGGCGCGGCGGATGGCGTCGTTCGGTTCCATGGCCGTGCTCGTCGCCCTGGCTGTGATCTTCGGCTCCGTGACTCCATGGTGGTTGTGGCCCCTCCTGGTGATTATGGAGGGCGTGCTGTTCTTGGCGCTCGGCAACCACTGGGCGGGGAAGGATGCGCGCGCACGCGAGTCGGACGAGTAAGCCGTGGGGGGGGGCGGGGGGGGGGGGGCCCCGCCGCCCGCGGCCCCCCGGCACGGTCGCGGGAATAGTTTTTGGGGCG
>NZ_JBPGXM010000174.1:0-6381 GCF_056755495.1 Leifsonia sp. KNZ12-8B | reverse complement strand
AGATGTGTATAAGAGACAGCTCGTGGGGTGCGGTGTGCGGTGGGGTGCGTGGTCTGCGGTTGTGCGGTGGGGCGCGTGGTGTGCGCTGGGTGCGTGGTCTGCGGTTGTGCGGTCGGCGCGTGGTCTGCGGTGGGGCGGGGCCGGGTTCTAGGTCTGTCCCGCCGGGGCTGCGGGTCGGTCGCCGTCGCGGAAGTCGGTCGCCAGCAGGCCCCGCGCGGACGCCAGCCAAGCGGGGAGCTGGTCGGCGGGCCGTGCCGTCGGGGCCGGCGGCGTCGGCACCCAGGCCAGGCGTGGGCCGACCGTGTCGTGGCCCGGGCGGGTGCCGGCGATGGCCTGCAGGATCGCGGTCGCCGTCAGGTCGGCGCGCACCATCCCGTCGAGTTCGCGCGCGTCGACGCCGTCGGGGAGGGGGCCGTTGCCGAGGTCGGTGCCGTAGAGCACGCGGCCGCCCGCCGCGGCGAACCGGCGCAGGTTGTCGAGCGCGATGCCGTGCTGGGGAGTCGGGTCGCCCCAGCCGTGGATGTCGAGCGTCGTGACCCAGGTCATGCCCCGGCGCACGGCCTCCCGCACCAGCTCGTCGTCGACGTGCTCGGTGAACGGGGTGTGCGCGAGCTGATCGGCGCCGGCTCGCACTGCGCGGGCGGTCTGGCCTTCGCCCTGCACGTGGACGGTCACCGGGACTCCTGCTGCATGAGCCTCGTCCACAAGCGCGGCCAGCGTGGCGTCATCCACAGTTTCGCCGGCCTCGGTGTTGAGGGTGACTTTGATGCGCGAGGCTCCTCGCATGAGCTGTTCACGCACCGCCTGCCGCGCCTCCCGCGGCCCGCCGACCTCCGCCGACGACCCGGGAGGTCCCCACCCCGCGTTGACCGGATACCCGCCGGGCGCGGTGATCAGCGCGCCCGCGATCGCCGCCGCCGGGTGCCGGCGCGTCGCGTCCTCGGCCAGCCACGAGGCCGCGACAGAGGGGACCCAGCCGAGGTCGACGGCATGCGTGATGCCCCCGGAGAACACCGCCCGCCGGTCCGTCAGGCCGAGATGGGTGTGGTGGTCGGTGAGCCGGGGGAAGAGGGTGCCGCCGGGATGCGCGCTCGCCGCGGTGACCGGGAGGTCGGTGCGGCGGAGGCGGTCGCCGGTGAGCTCGTAGACGGTCGGCGGGAGGAAGCCCGTCCCGGTCCACACCGCGTCGAAGGCCACGCGCCGCGGGGACGCGCCCCACGGGAACACAGGGGAGGAGGTGCCGGCGTGGGCCGCCGGTGCGCTCGCCTCGGTCACCGCTCGGTACCGATCTCGGTGCGGACGGCGAACAGCTCCGGGAAGAAGGTGAGCTCGAGCGCCTTCTGCAGGAACGAGACGCCGCTCGATCCGCCGGTCCCGGTCTTCATGCCGATGGTGCGCTGCACGGTCTTGAGGTGCCGGAACCGCCAGAGCTGGAAGTTGTCCTCCAGGTCGACGAGCTCCTCGCATGCCTCGTACTCGCGCCAGTGGTCGTCGGCGTGCTCGTAGATGTCGCGGAACACCTCCACGAGCTGCGGGGAGAAGACATGCGCCTGCGTGACG
The DNA here is from genome assembly GCF_056755495.1 of Leifsonia sp. KNZ12-8B. NCBI lineage: Bacteria > Bacillati > Actinomycetota > Actinomycetes > Micrococcales > Microbacteriaceae > Leifsonia > Leifsonia sp. KNZ12-8B. Next base: position 4,821 of record NZ_JBPGXM010000174.1, on the reverse strand, counting down.
TCGCGGTCGAGCACGTCGGCCGGCACGGCGAAGCCCGAGCGGGCGAGGAGGCGCAGGAACTCGTCGTAGACGCTCGGCGACTCCAGCAGCTCCGAGAGGAGGGAGTGCGCTGCGGGGTCGTTCTCGAACACGCTGAGCATGCGGCGGTTCTTGTTGCCGAGCAGGAACTCCACCGCGCGGTACTGGTACGACTGGAAGCCGGACGAGTTGCCGAGGAAGCCGCGGAACTCCACGTACTCGGTCGGCGTCAGGGTCGCGAGCACCGACCACTGCTCCGTGAGGGTGCGCTGGATGTGCTTCACCCGGGCGATGCGCTTCAGGGCCGGCGAGAGATCGTCGGCGCGGAGCAGGTCGCGCGCCGAGAGCAGCTCGTGCAGCACCAGCTTCAGCCAGAGCTCCGTGGTCTGGTGCTGGATGATGAACAGCAGCTCGTCGTGGTGCTCCGGCACGCTCACCGGCTTCTGAGCGCTCAGCAGGGTGTCGAGGTCGAGATAGCCGCCGTACGACATGCGTTCGCGGAAGTCCGTGACGATGCCGGGGTCGAAGGCGCGCGTGTTGCTGTCCGCGGTCATGCTGCAATTCTGCGCCGATCGTCACGTGGATGCAACGGGTTCGTCGTCAAGAGGCAGTCCGTTCACCTGCCGGTTACCATCGCGTCCCGCCTCGGTCGCTCCCCGCTCCTAACGTTGCGGGTGTCCGCGCCGGACGGTGGGGGGCACGCGCCCGCAGCGGCGGACCAGGAAAGGCGGCCATGACTCCCGACGGTCTCATCACGAGCGAGTTCGACGACGCGGCCGTCATCGACGCGGCCGGCGTCGCGCCCCGCGGCCGGGGCGCCGGCGCCGGCTTCCGGACGCTCGCGGACGACCTGTTCGACCGGCTCGAGCCGGCGGACTTCTTCGACCCGTACGACCGCTGGGAGGGTGTCGCGGCCGAGGTCGCCGCAGGCTCCGGCCGGCGCGGCCGCCGGTGACGGTCCGGGCGGTCACGCCGCGCGTCGTCGCGCCGCCGGCTGGCCTCGGGATGTCGATCAGCGCATATCCGTCGGCCACCGCGATGGTGTGGCCGGGGGAGGGGCTCGCGCACGAGGCGGTCGCCGTGCCCGGGGTGCGGCTCGCGCCGGGGGACGTGCTCGTGGAGGTCGAGCTCGCGACGGTCTGCGGCTCCGACCTGCGCGCGGTGCGGGGCCAGCGGCCCGCGGCGACGCCGCTCGTCCTCGGCCACGAGCAGGTCGGCCGCGTGATCGCGCTCGGCCGTGGCGGGGCGAAGACGACGGACGGGCGGCGGGTCGACCTTGGTGAGCGCGTCGTCTGGTCGGTCGCCGTGCCGTGCGGCACGTGCCCGCGGTGCCGCCGCGGCCTCCCGCAGAAGTGCATGACGCTGCAGCGCTACGGCCACGAGCGGATGCGGCGCGGCTGGGAGCTGTCGGGCGGGTTCGCGACGCACGCGCACCTCCTGGACGGCACCTCGCTCGTCGCCGTCCCTGACAACGTGCCGGCGGAGGTGCTCGCGCCGGCGTCCTGCTCGACGGCGACGGTCGCGGCCGCGCTCGAGGCGGCGTCCGCCGTCGTGCCGCTCGACCGCTCGCTCGTCGTCGTCGCGGGCGCGGGGATGCGCGGACTCACCGCCACCGCGATGGCCACCGACGCCGGGGCGCGCGTCGTCGTCAGCGACCCGAGCCAGGACCGTCGAGAGCGTGCGCTCGCCTTCGGAGCGGCCGCGGTGGTCGACCCGCGGAGCGCCGCCGACTCGCCGACCGGCCTCAGCACCGCTCTCGCGAAGGCCGGGGGCCGCGCCGCCGCGCCCACGATCGCGCTCGAGTTCTCGGGGGCGGCATCCGCGGTGCGCTCGCTGCTCTCCGCGATCGATGTCGGCGGTGTGCTCGTGCTCGCCGGCTCCGGCTCCCCCGGTCCGGACCTCACCATCGCGCCGGAGCAGTTCATGCGCAAGCTGCTGACGATCCGCGGCGTGCACACGTATGCGCCGCAGCACCTCGACGCGGCCGTGCGCTACCTGGCGGATGCCTGGCAGCGGTACCCGTTCGCCGACCAGGTGGGCGCGACCTTCGCTCTCGCCGAGGTGGACGCCGCCCTCGCCGGCTCCGACCATCCTCGCGTCGCCGTGCGCCCCTGACCGACGCCGGCCCCGACATCGTCGACTTGGCACAACACGCCGTCTCACCCGCCGCGGAGACGGCGCGTTGCGCCAACTCGCTGAGCGCCGTGGCACTGTGGAGGCCATGAGCGATCCCCTCGCCGAGTTCTTCCGGCTGGTGCGCGCCACCCCGGTCCCCGACGACGCCGAGCTGCTCTTCGGCGACGACGAGGAGGGGCGGCGGCGCGAGCGCAATCTGCGGCGCTACCTCGGCCTCCTGCACGCGCCCGTCCTGCTGCTGGGTGAGGCGCCGGGCTGGCGGGGGATGACCGTGACCGGCGTGCCGTTCACCTCGGTCCGCGAGGCGGAGGCGGGCGTCGTGCCCGGCCTGGAGCTGCCCGCCGAGCCGCAGGCGCCGTGGGAGGCGTCGAGTCGCGTCGTGTGGGCGACCCTGCGGGAGTGGCGGGGGCCGATCCCGCTGTCGTGGCCGATCTATCCGCACCACCCGTTCGTCGCGGGAGACCCGCGCACCAACCGCACACCGCGTCCGGCGGAGGTGCGGGCCGGTGCGGCGCCCGCGCTGGAGCTCATCCGCGCGCTGGGCTTCGAGACGATCGTGGCGGTGGGCCGCAAGGCGCAGGGCGCGCTGGCGGTGGCCGGGATCGAGGCCCCCGCGATCCGGCACCCGGCCCAGGGAGGCGCGCGGCTGTTCCACGAGCAGCTGCTCGAACTCAATTCCGCGCTGCTGTAGGGGCGGCGTCAGCGCCCCTCGAACCGCTCCCAGCGGCCCTCGCCGACCACCTCCACCCTCCCGTCGACGACCGCGATGGCCGTCTGGTCGTCGATCGCGTAGGAGGGGCCGGGGATGCGCTGCGCCCACCGGCGGGCCGCCTCCAGCGTGTTGCCGGTCCAGCCGGGGTGGTCGAGGTGCGGGAAGATCGAGAAGTCGACGAGCCCGAGGGTGTCGTCCGGGCCGTCCGGACGCCAGTCGAGGAACTCGGCGCCGACCCGCGGCGTCAGAACCATGCTGCCTGCGCTCACACCCACCCAGACCGTGTCGCCGAGCTCCGGCAGGAGCGCCGCGAGGCCCGACTGCAGCATCCAGGTGTACAGGTATCTCGCCTCGCCGCCGTCGACCAGCAGCACATCCGCGTCGCGGACCCAGCGTGTCCAGCGCTCCTCGGCGAGACTCGGCAGGGCGGTCAGCTCGAGCACGCCGGCCGACTTCCAGCCGAGCCCGACGAGACCGGGGTCGCTCGTCCGGCTGCCCGCGGTCGACCGCCAGACGCTCTCCGGGTCGCACGCGGGCTGGCCCCACTGCGCGGTCGGGATGAAGAGCGCGGTGCACTCGCTGATCGGCCTGCCGAGCATCCCGATCAGCGCCGCACGGATGCCGTCGTTGGTGACGCCGCCTGACGTGAGCAGCAGCTTCATCGCGTGGCCTCCCCCTCGACCGCCGGAACCGCGCCCATCGTAGAACGGTGCCCCGGGGTCACGCACCCCGGCGGCTGAAGAGGTTCACCAGGTTGCCGTCGGGGTCCCGGAACAGCGCCGACCGGTTGCCCCACGGCATCGTGGAGGGCGGGAGGACCACGTCGGTCAGGTCCGGCTCCAGCCGGGCGAACTCCGCGTCCACGTCCGGAACCTCGAACTCGACGATGATCGAGCGGTTGGCCGCGGGCGCGGCGGCCCCGCCGAGCATCGCGACGGTCGCCGGGCTCGCGATCGCCAGCGTCGGCCCGCCCGCACCGGAGAGCTGCGCGAAGACCGGCGCGGGTCGTGCAGCGGTGAGCCCGGTCACGTTCTCGTAGAACGCGGCGAGCCGGTCGACGTCGTCGGTGATGATGCGGATGGATGCGAACGGCATGGGTGCCTCCTCGTGGTGGGATCGATGGCTCCAGTGTCGGCGGCGGTCGCGACACCGTCCTGTCGGTGTTTCCGGGAACTCCGTCAGCGCAGGTCGTCGACGATCGAGCGGAGGGTGCCGAACGGGATGTCCAGGTCCTCGCGGCGGAGGGTGCGGGGCGCGGGGCGCTCGCCGGTGAGCTCGGCCGAGATCATGCGGTCGCCGCGGAAGGCCCGGACGCCGTCGCGCAGCCGGCACCAGGCGATCAGGTACCAGATCCCGTCCCTGGCGATGGAGCCGAGCGGCTCGACCTCGCGCTCGCTGAGGCCGCCGCTCCGGTCGCGATACACCAGCCGCACGACGCGGTCCGCCCGGAGCGACGCCGCGAACGCCGGCGGGGTGGCGTCGTCGGCCTCCGGCTCGAGCAGATGGATGCGCGCCGCCAGTGTCGTGGCGCGCCGCGCGTCCTCGTCGGGCAGCACTGCCAGCAGCTTCCGCATCGCCGCGCCGGCGGACTGGCGGAACGGCCCGCGGCGCACCATCCCGAGGCCGATCAGCGCCGCGAGCGCCTCGTCGGCGGTCAGGCCCAGCGGGCCGAGGGAGGCTGCCCTGTCGATGGCGTAGCCGCCGGTGCGCCCGGCTTCCGCCCAGATCGGGACGCCCGACTGCTGCAGCGCCGACAGGTCCCGCTCGATGGTCCGCACCGAGACCTCGAAGCGCTCGGCCAGCCAGCGCGCGCTGCGCCGCCGCGGCGCGACCGCCCGGAGCTCCTCGACGAGCGCGTAGAGACGGTCGGTCCGGTTCACGGCTCCATCCTGGCGCGGGCGGCCGACGCTTGACACCCACCTAGCCCATCCCGTATATTCCACATGGAATAATCC
>NZ_JBPGXM010000173.1:0-6550 GCF_056755495.1 Leifsonia sp. KNZ12-8B | reverse complement strand
TCTGGAGGTTGTTCTTGACCCGGTGGTGGATCTCGCGGATCGTCGCATCCTTCGTGATGAGCTCGCGCTCCTGGTGCCGCTGCTCGGAGACGTCGCGGCAGAGGACGATCGCGCCGACCCGCTCGCCGCGGTTGCGGATCGGGATGGCGCGCAGCGACACCGTGACACCGCGGGCCTCGATGTCGGTGCGCCAGGGCGCGCGGCCGGTGACGACCAGCGGAAGCGACTCGTCGGTCGTGAGCGAGCCGGTGAGCAGGCCGGTCGTCACGGTGGCGAGAGACTCCCCCTCCAGCTCTCCGGTGAAGCCCATGCGGTTGAAGGCGCTCAGCGCGTTGGGGCTGGCGAACGTGGTCATGCCGTCGACGTCGAGCCGGATCAGGCCGTCCGCCGCGCGCGGCTGACCGCGTCGCGGGGCGGCCGGGGCGCCCAGGTCGGGGAAGTCGCCGGTGGCGATCATGTCGAACAGGTCGTTGGCACAGGCGTTGAAAGTCAGCTCCTGGCGACTCGGCGTGCGCGTCTCGCTGAGGTTCGTGTGCCGCGTGATCACGGCGACCGGCTCGTCGGCGGTCTGGGGCGAGTGGACGCTCAGCCTCCGGATGACCGGGACGGCCCGGACGCGCGTGGGCGTCTCCTCGTACCAGTCGGGGGCGGAGGTGTCGATGATCTCCTTGGTGCTGTACGCGTCGGTGACCTGCTGGCGCCACTCCGGCTTGATGCGCTGACCGACGAAGTCGCGGTAGAACAGCGTCGCCGCACTGGAGGGGCGGGAGTGCGCCACGGCGACGAAGTCGTCATCGGTGGTCGGGACCCAGAGCACGATGTCGGCGAAGGCGAGGTCGGCGAGCAGCTGCAGGTCGCCGACGAGGCCGTGCAGCCATTCGACGTCCTCCTCCGAGGAGCGGCCCTGAGCATGGACGAGATCACTGAGCGTCGACACCCCCTCAGTGTATGCGGACGACCCTGAGCGTCCCGGCCGTCCTCCACAGCAGCGTTGCTGCCCTGGACACCTCGCACTACCCCTGAAAGAGTGTCATCCGTTCGCGACCCGCCAGGACCCCGCGAACTCACAGCACCACACGCCTCAAGGAGTCACCATGCCCGCTTCAGCCCTGCAGACCTCCCGTCCCGACGACGACACACCGCTGCCACGCTCCACTCACCTCAGAGCGGTGGAGCCGCTGGCGGAGGGGTCGGAGCGCGAGCGGGCGAAGGCCGCCCACCCGTCCACGCGGCGGCGCGTCCGGCCCGTGCTGCGGGCCGTCGTGGAGGCGGCACCCGCTGCCACGGAAGCGGAGGCGACGGGCACGCAGCGGGATGTGCCGCACGCGCAACCAGCAGGCGCGGGTGGCGCCGACGCGGCCGCGGAGGCGGCCACGGCATCGGAGGCGGCCGCGGAGGCGGCCACGGCCCCGGAGACGGCCCCTGCCGCGGAGGCGGCCGTCGAACGCGCCGGCCGGATGGACGACCCCGAGCAGCTTTGCGCCGCGCTCGCCCTGTGTGTCGTCGAGATCATCGCGGGCGCCCGCGCGCTCGACCAGGTCGCGTACTGGGTCACGGATTCCGTGTACCTGCATCTGCTGCGGCGCTCGGTGATCGCGGCCCGGGCGCGCGCCGTCGCCGCGGAGGAGCCGATGCGGCCGCGGGTGCGGATCGGGGTCCCGCGCCTCTCCCAGCCCCGCGAGGGCGTCGTGGAGGCGGTCGTGATGGTGCACCAGGCGCCGCGCTCGCGGGCGATGACGATACGCCTGGAGCGGCACCGCGGCCGCTGGCGGGCCACCGCGCTGTCCATGCTGTGACGGCCGGCCCGCCGTTGCGGGGCCGCAGCGTCCGCCAGGAACGCGGAACGGCCCGCCGGTGGTCCGGCGGGCCGTTCGATCGCGATGAGGACTGCGGTCAGCGCTTCTTGGCCTGAGCGCGGCGCTCGGCGCGGTTGGCCGGGGCCTCCGCCTCGCCGGCGTCCGAACCGGCCGCCGGGACGCGCTGCCCGAAGGCGCCGCGCTGCGTCGCGCCCTGGGCGGGCGGCTCGGCCGGGGCCTGGGCGGCCTGGCGCTGAGCACGCTGGGCCCGGGCGGTGGCGGCCTGCTCGATCTGGCCGCGCTGGTTGCGGACCTCGACGCCTCCGCCCTCACCGGGCGCCGAGTAGCTGAGCTTGGCCTCCGCGGACTCGCCGCGAGCCAGGCCCTTGGCGGCGACCGCTGGGGACTCGACCTCGCCGGGGGCCTGGTTGACCTCCACCTCCAGGTTGAACAGGAAGCCGACCGTCTCCTCGCGGATGGCGCCCATCATCTGCTGGAACATGGCGTAGCCCTCGCGCTGGTACTCGACCAGCGGGTCGCGCTGCGCCATGGCGCGCAGGCCGATGCCGTCCTTGAGGTAGTCCATCTCGTAGAGGTGGTCGCGCCAGCGGCGGTCGATGACCGACAGCACCACGCGGCGCTCCAGCTCGCGCATCGCGGGCGCCCCCAGCGACTCCTCACGGCGCTGGTACGCGAGCTTGGCGTCGGACAGGATCTCGCGGCGCATGAAGTCGCGGTTGATGCGGCCCTTGTTGCCCGCCTCCGCGATGACCTCGTCGATCGTCACGCCCACCGGGTACAGCGTCTTGAGCTCGGCCCAGAGTGCGTCGAAGTCCCAGTCGTCGCCGCTCCCCTCGCCCGTGTGCTGGTCGAGGATGTCGTCGATCACGGCGGTGAGGAACTGCTGCACGCGCTCGTGCAGGTCGTCGCCCTCGAGGATGTGGCGGCGGTCGCCGTAGATCGCCTCGCGCTGCCGGTTGAGGACGTCGTCGTACTTGAGGACGTTCTTGCGGATCTCGGCGTTGCGCGCCTCCACCTGCGACTGAGCGCTGCGGATGGCGCGGCTGACGACCTTCGACTCGATCGCCATGTCGTCGGGGACGCTGGTGCGGCCCATGAGGCTCTCGGCGGCGCCCGCGTTGAACAGGCGCATCAGGTCGTCGGTCAACGACAGGTAGAAGCGGCTCTCGCCCGGATCGCCCTGACGGCCGGAACGACCGCGCAGCTGGTTGTCGATACGACGCGACTCATGGCGCTCGGTGCCGAGGACGTACAGGCCGCCGGCCTCGATCACCTTCTCGGCCTCGGTGGCGACCTCGGCCTTGACCGCGTCGAACACCTCGTCCCACTGCGCCTCGTACTCCTCCGGCGTCTCGACCGGGGAGAGGCCGCGCGCGTTCATCTCGGCGACGGCGAGGAACTCGGCGTTGCCGCCGAGCATGATGTCGGTTCCGCGGCCGGCCATGTTGGTCGCGACGGTGACGGCTCCGAGCCGGCCCGCCTGGGCGACGATCGCGGCCTCGCGCGCGTGGTTCTTGGCGTTGAGGACCTCGTGCCGGACGCCCTTCTTGGCGAGCAGGCGGGAGAGGTACTCGCTCTTCTCGACGCTGGTGGTGCCGACGAGGACGGGCTGGCCCTTCTCGTGGCGCTCGGCGATGTCTTCGACGACCTGCGCGAACTTGGCCTCCTCGTTCTTGTAGACGAGGTCGGGCTGGTCCTTGCGCTGCATCGGCTTGTTCGTCGGGATCGGGACGACGCCAAGCTTGTAGGTGCTCATGAACTCGGCGGCCTCGGTCTCGGCGGTACCGGTCATGCCGGACAGCTTCTTGTAGAGGCGGAAGTAGTTCTGCAGGGTGACCGTGGCGAGCGTCTGGTTCTCGGCCTTGACCTCCACGCCCTCCTTGGCCTCGATGGCCTGGTGGATGCCCTCGTTGTAGCGGCGGCCGACCAGGATGCGCCCGGTGTGCTCGTCGACGATCAGCACCTCGCCGTTCATGACGACGTAGTCCTTGTCGCGCTTGAACAGGGCGTTCGCCTTAATCGCGTTGTTGAGGAACGAGATGAGCGGGGTGTTGGCCGACTCGTACAGGTTGTCGATGCCGAGGTAGTCCTCGACCTTCTCGATGCCCGGCTCGAGCACGCCGACGGTGCGCTTCTTCTCGTCGACCTCGAAGTCGACATCGGGCGTGAGGCGCTTGGCCAGCGACGCGAACTCCGTGAACCAGCGGTTGGCCTCGCCGGAGGACGGGCCGGAGATGATGAGCGGGGTCCTGGCCTCGTCGATGAGGATCGAGTCGACCTCGTCGACGATCGCGAAGTAGTGGCCGCGCTGGACCATGTCGCTCGCCTGCCACGCCATGTTGTCGCGGAGGTAGTCGAAGCCGAACTCGTTGTTCGTGCCGTAGGTGATGTCGGCGGCGTACTGCTCGCGTCGCTCCTCCGGCGTCTGGCCGGCGAGGATGACGCCGGTCGTCATGCCCAGGGCGCGGAAGACGCGGCCCATCAGCTCGGACTGGTAGCTCGCCAGGTAGTCGTTGACCGTGACGATGTGCACGCCGCGGCTGGTGATGGCGTTGAGGTAGGCGGCGGTGGTCGCGACGAGGGTCTTGCCCTCACCGGTCTTCATCTCGGCGATGTTGCCGAGGTGGAGGGCCGCGCCGCCCATGATCTGCACGTCGAAGTGCCGCATGCCGAGGGTCCGCTTGGACGCCTCGCGCACCGCGGCGAACGCCTCGGGAAGGAGGTCGTCGAGCGACTCCCCGTTGCTGTAGCGCTCACGCAGCTCGACGGTCTCGTGCATGAGCTCGTCGTCGGTCAGCGCGGCGAAGTCGTCTTCGAGCGCGTTGACCGCTTTCGCGTACGCCTCGAGCCGACGGAGGGTGCGTCCCTCGCCGACGCGCAGAACCTTTTCGAGAATTGAGGCCACTGATGCACTCCACTTGTGATCGGCGGGCGTTCGTGCCCGCGCCCGGGCGGGCGCACGCCGGACGGCAGGCGCCGCCGACGCAAGACACATCGTACGGGATGAGCTTGTCCGTTCGACCCGCTGCACCTGGGAGGGCGCTGGACGCCCGACGGGCGGCCGCCGCGAGGCCGATGGCGGCCGCCGCCTGGGCGGACGCCATCGGCGCGCGGCCGGTCAGCCGAGCTTGCGGTTCTCGGTGACCTCCTCCTGCAGCTCCTCCGCGTCGTCGTCGAGGGAGATCACTCCGTAGTCCCAGCCCTTGCGGCGGTAGACGACGCTCGGCCGTCCGCTCTCCGAGTCGACGAAGAGGTAGAAGTCATGGCCGACGAGCTCCATGTAATAGAGGGCGTCGTCGACCGTCATCGGGGTGGAGGCGAACACCTTGCGGCGGATGACGACCGGGCAGTAGTCCTCCTCGGCCTCCGCCTCCCCCTCGGCGTTCGTGTCCTCCGACACCACCGGGACGCTTCCGGTGCGCACCTGGTCGAGCACCGCGACGGGTGCGGCCGCCAGGCCGACAGCGCTGAAGCCGTCCGTACTGGCCTCGCGCAGCGAGGTCGGACGGTGCTGGCCACGATGGACCTTGCGCCGATCCTTGGCGCGACGGACCCGTTCCAGCAGCTTTCCGAGCGCGATGTCGAACGCCGCGTACTTGTCGGTCCCCGTCGCCTCGGACCGCACAACGGCCCGGGGTCCGACGAGGGTGAGCTCCACGCGGTCGTCGCCGTTCTGGGTACCGAGCTTCTCGTTGTGGCGGCTGACCTTGATCTCGAAGGTGAGGGCCCGCTCTGCCAGATGCGCGACCTTCTGCGATTTCTCGGTCGCGTATTCACGGAAGCGATCAGTGATTCCCAGGTTGCGTCCGATGATGTTGATGTCCATGGAGACCTCCCTGATCCGGCTCGAGGGCCCGCCCGGGATTCGATCTGGGGCGGGTCGCCCGCGCCTGCTTTTGGACTACCGTAGTGCCCACCCAGCGGTTAGGGAACCGGCGGGACCACGGGATTCGCCATGAGCCGCCCGGGCGTCTGCCCTGCCCTGGCTGTGCCCCGGCGTGGCGTCCGCGCGATGGCCGCGACACCCGCCACGCGACCCCCGACGGCCTCGATCGCGCGGGCCGCCTCGGCCACCGTCGAGCCCGACGTGACGATGTCGTCGACGATGAGGCACGACCGGCCGCGGAGGCGCGCGGAGGCGGTGAGACTGCCCGTGCGGTTGGCCGCACGCCCGGCCGCGCCGAGCCGCGCCTGATCGGCCGTCTGCCGCGTGAGCCGCAGCGCCCCCCACAGCGGCGGCGCCAGGATGTGCGCCCGTGCGAGCACGGATCCGGTGGGGTGGAAGCCCCGTTTTCGGCGCGCGGCCATGGTCGACGGGATGAGCACCGGCAGCAGCGCGCCATGAGCGGGTCCGGCGGCAGCCTCCAGCGGGCTCGAGGCGGCCTCCCCACGCGCACCGCCCCTCCAGCCGCCCTCCCGCTGCGCCGCCACCACCGCGGACCGCAGCGGCGTCGCGAGGGCCTGCGCGACATCCGCGCGGCCGCCGTCCTTGTACGCGAGCAGCACCTGGCGGGCCACGCCCTCGTACGCGAGCCCGGCCCAGACGGGGAGGCCCGCGACCGTCGCGCGCTCGAGTCGCGGGGTCAGCTCGCGCGCGCACGCCGGGCACACGCGACGATCCGGCGCTCCGCAGCCCGCGCAGCGGACGGGCAGCAGGATCGCGGCGGCGTCGAGCGCCGCCTGGCGGAGGGAGGTCAGGTGTGATGCAGTGATCGTCGTCATGGCCTGAGCAT